>DAOVYZ010000082.1 GCA_030635365.1 Bacteroidales bacterium | reverse complement strand
AGCAGGCCTAATTCCGGGCAAATATTATTTGATAATAACGAAGTTAACAAGTACAAGGATAAGCAACTGGCTGCTTTTAGAAATAGCAATATAGGTTTTGTCTTTCAATTTCATCATTTACTACCTGAATTTACAGCCCTTGAAAATGTTTGTATTCCTGCATTTATTGGTAAAATGCCAAGGGGTAAAACAGAAAAAAAAGCAAAAGAAATATTAAGTTTCCTAAAATTAGATCATCGTTTTGATCATAAACCAAAAGAATTGTCCGGAGGGGAGCAACAACGTGTGGCAGTTGCCAGGGCGTTAATTAATGAACCATCAGTTATATTTGCTGATGAACCATCAGGTAATCTTGATTCGGAGAATAAGAAGGAACTACACGATTTATTTTTCTCACTTCGTGATAAATATAATCCGTCGATAGTTATTGTTACTCATGATGATGGATTAGCTAATATGGCAGACAGGAAATTAACTATGAAAGATGGACTTTTTGTTTCATAGGTAGTATGGCAAGCGAAAGTTTAGTGGAAATAAAGAACTTTTTAGGCCAAAAAGTAGAAAAGTATAACCATCCTGAATTTATTAAAAGCGACCCTATTCAAATCCCTCATTTGTTTACTGATAAGAGTGATATAGAGATATCGGCTTTTCTTTCATCAACAATAGCATGGGGGCAACGAATTACAATTATCAAAAATATGCATAAGTTAGTCGCATTGATGGACAATGCGCCTTTTGAATTTGTAAAAAGATGTTCAGAACAGGAATTAAAAAGATTTGAATTTTTTAAACATCGTACTTTTAACGGAGAGGATTGTATTTTCTTTATTAAATCATTAAAAAAAATATATCAAAATCATAGTGGTTTAGGAGAACTATTTCAAAGTTTGTATTTACAAGAAAAAAGTGTTGAAAAAACATTCATCAGGTTTCGTGAAATATTTTTTGAAATACCACATCAGCGAAGAACACAAAAGCATATTTCGAATATTGATAAAGGAGCATCTGCTAAACGATTAAATATGTTTCTGCGATGGATGGTTCGAAAAGATAATAATGGAGTAGATTTTGGCATATGGGATAAAATTCCGATGTCAGATTTATTTTTACCGCTGGATGTCCATACCGGGAATGTTGCCAGGAAACTGGGTTTGTTAAAAAGAAAGCAAAACGACTGGAAGGCGGTAAAGGAAGTAACCGAAGTATTAAAACAATTTGATCCGATAGATCCAATCAAATATGACTATGCTTTATTTGGATTGGGTGTTTTTGAAAAGTTCTAGTAGAGCTTTTCTTAATTAGTATTGCAAAAAATTTATTATATATTTTTGCTTTAGACAAGGCAAAATTCTTTAGCATAGCATTAGCTACGGTTAATAATTTTAACGCAGTATAAAGGGAAAAAATAAATAAATTTGTAATGATAATTAGGAAACGCTCTACTGGTTATGCCAAACGATTATTTCAAGTTCAAACAGTTTACTGTCTACCAGAATAAATGTGCTATGAAGGTGGGTACAGATGGAGTGTTACTTGGGGCTTGGGCGAATTGTGAGAATGCCAGGAATATCCTTGATATTGGTACCGGCACTGGGATTATAGCATTAATGTTAGCACAGAGGTCAAGAGCAAAAATTGATGCAATAGAAGTTGATAAAACTGCTGGTATACAAGCCAGAGAAAATGTTGAGAAATCGCCTTGGACAAGTAGAATAAATATTATAAATCAATCCTTTCAGAATTATACCAACATAACAAAAAGTAAATTTGATTTAATCGTAACCAATCCTCCATATTTTCAAAATTCTCTTCTGGCACCAAATGATAAAAGAGCTGTAGCCAGGCATAATTCTAATCTTGAGTTAGATGATATAATTAATGGGACAAATAAGATGCTAACTGATAATGGTATATTAAGTATTATATTACCATATCTGGAAGGAGCAATGTTTATTCTTAAAGCTTCTGAAAAAGAATTGTTTTGTAATAGGCAAACTAAAGTCTTGCCAAAACCAAATCATGAGCCCAAAAGATTATTACTTGAGTTTACTAAAAAGAAGAAACCGCTTATTGAGCAAGAAATTATTATAGAACTCAACAAACGGCACGAATATTCTGAAGCCTATAAAAATCTCACTAAAGATTTCTATCTGGCATTTTAAACTAACGGGAATCTCTAAAAATGATAAAATTCAAGGCGTAAGAAATTTTTAACCCGGAGCTTACTTTTGTAAATGAGGAGTTGAAAATTTTGTAGCAACGAAGAAGTTTGCATTTTTAGAGCTTACCTCAAATCTATTTCTTCTTCAACGAAAACAATACCATAATCTTCCAATTCTTTAAGTACAGGTTCATAAATATCTTTCATGGTAGGAACAATAACTCCTGTCTTTTTTATTTTGCCTGTTAGAAATAATTTAGTTGCTATAGCAACAGGTATACCTACAGTTATTGACATTGCAGTGTGAACCTGGTCTTTGCCTTTAACAACCAAAGAAGAAGTAATCCTTTTATTTTTACCATCAAGGACATAGTCAAACTGATGTTGCATTACAATCATATCTTTATCTTCTGAACCAAGAGCCCATTTTTCTTTAAGCAATTTCTGAAGAATCTGAGCCGGAGTTGCATTTGTCAATCCTACTTTGGTATTTTCAAAAATACCAAGCCATTTTAACTTGCTCATAGTTTCAGAATCCATTTTTATTCCGGTATAATTACAAAGTTTCTGCTCAACCGAATCATTTTCATCAAATGGCAAAAAATTATTTATAAATTCCCTATAAGTAATATGCTCTGAATTTTCTACAACATAGGTATCATCCGTTGTTCCTAACTGAACAAAAACGTCCCATCCGGCACAATAACCGGAACGGCGTAAAGTACCGCGCAATAAGGTTGGAATGTCTTGTAAGTTATATGTTTCTCTATAACTTAAAGAATCCCTGTTAGGATACATCTCAAACTCACCTGCATCAAGAACAGTAACTTTCTCAATCCTTCTGAATAATTGATGATATGGTACATACTTGTACTTGCCATGGTCAATATACTGAGCAACAGACTGGCCTGCGACAACAACATTCCTGGGATTCCAGGTAAACTTATAATTCCACGGGTTATTATCATATTCGGGAGCAACAAGCCCCCCGGTACTTGATTTAAAAGCAACCAATTCGCCTCCTTTAGCCTTTATTGAGTCAATAACTTTCATTGCCGACATATGGTCAATTCCCGGGTCAACACCAATTTCATTAAGCAATAGCAGCCCTTTATTAGTAGCCTCTTCATGCAATGCTTTTACTTCTTGTGATACATAGGAAGCTGTAATCATATGTTTTCCGTACTCAACACATTTTTCAGCAACCAAACGATGGAACCTTGCAGGTAGCATCGAAATTACAACATCTGCATTATTAATTTCCTCAATCCTTTGTTGTTCATTAAATACATCAAACTTAATTGCTTCACCATTAGCATGGTTTGCAATCTTTTTCTTTGCAATATCTATTGACATGTCGCCTACGCGAATATTCCAATTATATTCAATAGAGTGGTCCAATAGGTACTTTATTAAACTTGACGATGAAAGCCCTGCTCCAAGAATCAATATCTTTTTCATAACGAAATTTGGTTGTTTATAAAGATTAATTTTAACAGCGGTGCTAAAGTAAAATTATATTATGAAGAAGAAAAATGGTTTTTGGCAGTTTTAGGAAAATACTATATTTAAAAAAATAGTAAAATTTTGTAATAGATTGAATAATAAACATTTTATGATTTGAAATAAAATAAAAAAAGGTTGTTAAACATTAACAACCATAAAAATCCAACATTTAAATGAAGAAATTCCAGCAACTATTTTTATTCTTAGGAAAAAATATTAATTTAGCGTTTATCAACTAATTAACCCCTAAAAAATTTACCTGAAAATGTTGAATTTTTTAAGTCCTTGTTACCTCAAGGACTCTTTTTTTTATAAAAAGTTGCAAAATCTCTACCAGTATTTAAAAGTTAAGGCCTATTAAAAACAAGTACGAATGATAATGTGTTAATAAATCAGTTTTTTTTAATAAGGAAAAGTTAACGATAAGTTTTACATTTGTTTGCACTAGCTTTTAAAACTAACAATAGATTGATTTGGCTGAGAAAAAGAAATATGCCGAAACCCCTTTAATGAAACAGTACTATCAGGTTAAGAGTAAACATCCTGATGCAATTTTATTATTTAGAGTAGGGGATTTTTACGAAACCTTTGGTGAAGATGCCATTAAGGCTGCTGAGATACTTGGGATTACCTTAACCAAAAGAGCAAATGGAGCGGCTTCGTTCGTAGAATTAGCCGGAGTGCCTTATCACGCTTTAGATACATATTTGCCAAAATTAGTAAGAGCAGGACAAAGAGTTGCTATATGTGAACAGCTTGAGGATCCAAAAAAAACAAAAAAAATAGTAAAGCGAGGAGTTACCGAGTTGGTTACTCCGGGTGTATCGCTAAACGATAATGTATTAGAACATCGCGAAAATAATTTTCTGGCATCTGTACATTTAGATAAAAATATTGCAGGTGTAGCATTCCTGGATATTTCAACAGGAGAATTTTTAACTGCAGAAGGAAGTTTTGAATATATCGATAAATTATTGAGTAGCTTTCAGCCTAAAGAGGTGCTTTATGAACGTAGTAAGCATGAGCAGTTTATAGATTTATTTGGAGACAGATATTATACATATAAACTTGATGATTGGGTTTTTACTGAGGAGAATGCACAAGATAAGCTATTAAAAAAATTTCAGACATCTTCGCTAAAAGGGTTTGGGGTTCAGAATTTACAATCTGGAATTATTGCTGCCGGATCAATTCTGCAATATTTAGAAATTACACAACATGAGAAATTACAACATGTTTCTACCTTATCAAGAATCGAAGAAGGCCATTATGTTTGGTTAGATAAATTTACAATACGAAACCTTGAGTTGTTTTTTTCAATAAATGAAGGAGCAAAGACATTAGTTGATGTAACAGACAGGACGATTTCTCCGATGGGAGCAAGGTTATTGAAAAGATGGATTGCATTACCTTTAAAAGATGAAAGCCCTATAAAGGACAGGCATGATGTAGTTGAATTTCTTTTGAAGAATTCCGAGTTTAAAGATTTGTTGGTTGAACATGTTAAGGAAATTGGAGATTTGGAGCGAATAATATCAAAGGTTGCAACAGGCAGAGTTAATCCGAGGGAAGTAGTTCAGTTAAAACGTGCATTAACAGCAATAGAGCCTATTAAAAAAGCTTGTTTAGAATCTAAAAGTGAAGCATTAAAGAAACTTGGTGATCAGTTGAATCCTTGTGTAACAATAAGAGAAAGAATAGAAAAAGAATTATTTACAGACCCTCCAAGCTTACTTAGTAAAGGAAATTATATTGCAGATAGAGTATCGTCTGAATTAGATGAGTATAGAAAATTGGCTTTTTCGGGAAAAGATTATTTGGTGCAAATTCAACAGAGAGAGATTGAGCGTACCGGAATAACTTCACTAAAAATAAGCTTTAATAATGTATTTGGTTATTATATCGAAGTAAGAAATACGCATAAAGATAAAGTCCCTCCTGAGTGGATTCGTAAACAAACACTTGTAAGCGCAGAAAGATATATAACAGAGGAGTTAAAAGAATATGAGGTTAAGATACTAGGAGCAGAAGAAAAGGCTCTGGATCTGGAACAAAAATTATTTTTTGATTTGGTTACCGGACTTGAAGAATATATTTCCGCTATACAATTAAATGCTGTGCTCATAGCTAAATTAGATTGCTTAATATCATTTGCAATAATTGCCCAGGAGAATAATTATATACGCCCGGAAATAAATGATTCCAATAGCATAGAAATTAAGAATGGCAGGCATCCCGTTATTGAGAAAATGTTACCTGTTGATGAATCATATGTTGCTAATGATGTTTTTTTAGATAATGATGAACAACAAATAATTGTTATTACAGGTCCAAATATGTCAGGTAAATCAGCATTACTCAGACAAACAGCTTTAATAGTTTTATTAGCACAAATAGGGAGTTTTGTTCCCGCATCAGAAGCTAAAATTGGCTTGGTTGATAAGATCTTTACAAGGGTAGGTGCATCTGATAATATTTCATTAGGGGAATCAACATTTATGGTTGAGATGCATGAAGCTGCCAGTATATTAAATAATTTATCACCCCGAAGTTTAATATTGTTAGACGAGATTGGACGAGGGACAAGTACATATGATGGAATTTCTATAGCTTGGGCAATGGCAGAATATATTCACGAGCATCCTACAGCTAAAGCAAAAACGCTTTTTGCTACACATTACCATGAACTAAATGAAATGGAAAAATCCTTTAACAGGATTAAAAATTATAATGTTTCGGTTAAAGAACTGGATGATAAAGTAATATTTCTGCGTAAATTAAAAAGGGGAGGTAGTGAACATAGTTTTGGAATACATGTTGCGCAAATGGCAGGAATGCCAAAAAGTGTAGTAAATAGGGCAAATGAAATTTTAAACGATCTGGAAAAGTCTGAGAAAAAAGATTCACTGGCAAAATCCGTAGGAGAAATAGCCGATCATCGGGAAGGGCTTCAAACAACAATTTTTCAATTGGATGACCCCGTTTTAAAACAAATCAGAGATGAGATAAAAAAACTCGACATAAATAACTTAACTCCGGTCGAGGCTCTTAATAAATTAAACGAGATAAAGAGGCATATAGGATTGTAGTTTTTAACCCTAAAAACTATAAGATTTTTTAGATATATTTTTTGAAGAACAAAAAAAATAAATATATTTGCACTCCTAAATGCGAGAAGAGCTAAGCTCTGATAAATTGAAAAATATCTAAGCTTCGTTATTGGTTGAGCAAAGGGAATGTGTATTTGAAATACTGAAATAATAATATTATAAGCGAGAATAGCTCAGTTGGTAGAGCACGACCTTGCCAAGGTCGGGGTCGCGGGTCCGAGTCCCGTTTCTCGCTCTTTTTTTATTAAGAAGCCCAGGTGGTGGAATTGGTAGACACGCTGGACTTAAAATCCAGTGGCCATTGTGGCCGTGCGGGTTCAAGTCCCGCCCTGGGTACAGAAAGAGCTGTTAATTCATCAACAGCTCTTTTATTATTTTCAGGCTTATGTATTATGTTTATGCTATTTCAAGTTTAAAGAGAAATTATATTTATGTAGGATTAACTGATAATCTTGACCGAAGAATTTCTCAGCATAATAAGGGCTATGAAAGAACTACTCGTCCTTATTATCCATTTAAATTAATATTAGTTGAAAAATTTGAGACAAGGATAGATGCGAGAAAAAGGGAAAAGTATTTAAAATCAGGAGTCGGAAAAGAACATTTAAGAAAACTAAGAGATAGCGGTTGTGCGGGCCTGTCTACCGACAGGTAGATTCAAGTCCCGCCTTGGGTACAGAAAGAGTCGGTGATTTTTCATCGGCTCTTTTGTATTTTATAAAAATAAAAGATATGTAACTAATCAGTGCATTAAAAGCATTGATATTTAATTGTTATCGGATTTTAATACTTTTTTTCTCGCTGATTTTCGCTGATTTATTCGTTGATTTTCGCAAAATAATAATTTTAATTTTTGAGAAATCTGCGTGAATATGCGACTTGATCTGTGTTTTATCTGCAAGAAATAAATTTTGATCAGACTGATTAGTTACAAAGATATTACTAATATCTAAAATCTCAGAACAGAATAAATCAAAGTTAACATAAATAATAGTTTAATACTTTTTAATGAAAAGTTGAATTATCTTATTGAATTTTACTAACTTGTTCTTTATTTTATTTAAACAACTATCCTATGGAATTTACTAATGAACTTATTATTGAAATTATAAGCACATATGGTCTCGCAGTTTTACTTGTATTATATTTTGTATTTATTCGTGAACCAAAGAAAGAAAAATTTTGGGAGAACCAGTATAGTAAACTAGCTGAAAATTATGAAGAACTTAGCAATAATTATAGAAAACTGGAAGAAAGTTTAAAACCTCATAGCCGTATGTGTAGCATTGAACAAGCTAGAAATTTAGCAGATATTGGATTAGATAGAGATTTGTACAAACTATACTACAGAATGTGTGAAAAAATTGAAGGTAGAAGTCGTGATACAATTAGAAGTTTTATTGATGATTCAATAAGAATTACAAGAAATGTATGGTCAAAATTTAAAAGTCCATTTATTAAGGTTCCGTACATTGGTGATCTATACGGAGTTTATTCAATTAAGGATAAAAATTTAGAGGATAATTTACAAGAAATTTATGATAATGATAAATTAACAAATGATGAAAAAAAGACAAATATTTGGACTAAGCTAAGACAAGATACGATTGATATGAAAAATGATTTTGATGGCTTTCTATCAAAGCTTGAGATGGGAGGAGAGATAATTTCGTATACTGAACGAAAAGTAAGAGAAAAGAAATAACACCTTTCAGGTTTGCACTATTATAAATTTTAAGAATCCTATTAAATATAAATATTGCTTTCAAGATAACTACTACTGTTCTGAATAAGGATAGTATCTTGAACTTACATAATAGTTTTAATCAATTCCACTTTTTGCTTAACCATCCTGAGATTACTTCAGGTAAGATACTATTTTTGTTCGCGAATCTTAATGTATAATAATATTTCATGGATAATATTAAAAAATCATATATCTTTTTGTTACTGGGAGCTATATTAATCTCCTTTTCTCCGGTATTAATTAAAGACGCTGGTACTCCGGGCACAACAACAGTTTTTTACCGTTTATGTTTTGGTACAGTAATATTAATTATTCCTTTTACACTTTCAAGAATTAAAAGCAAAGAAGCTTTAAAACCCAAAGGAATTGTTTTAGCAGCCGTTGCAGGACTCTGCTTGGCTATTGACATGGCATTATGGGCAACCGGAATTATGGTGTCAAATGCGGCAATGCCTACACTGGTTGGTAATTTAGCTCCTCTTTGGGTTGGTATAGGTGCTTACCTGTTCTTTAAAGAAAGGCAATCTTCTAAGTTTTGGATAGGGCTTATTGTGGCTTTTATAGGTGTTACTTTTCTGATTATTCAAGATCTTTTTCAACCCAATGGTATTTTTAAGGGATTGATATTTGGGCTTCTGGCAGGAATATTTTATGCAGCTTTTATGTTATTTGTACAAACCGGAAGAAAGCAATTAAATACCATTTCCTTTTTATTTATAAGTAGCCTGTCTACAACAATCTTTCTTGGAATATTTATGTTGTTACAAGGTTTAGAATTTACAGGCTTCTCTGTAAAAGCCTGGATTTTATTTATAATAATGGGAATATGTATTCAGGCTGGTGCCTGGTTCTTAATAAACTTTGCCCAAGGTTACCTGTCAGCCTCAGTAGTTACTCCTACCCTTTTAATTCAACCGGTATTGGCGGGTATAATAGCTTTCTTTATGTTGGGCGAAGAATTGAGTATATGGCAGATTATGGGTGGAGTAATAGTTATTATTGGTATTTATACAGTTCATTTTACAAAACAGAAAAAGAGTACCTGAAATAATAAAATACAGGAGAAAACAGAATAGTGTTTAAAAATAATTCAAAGCAAAATACTATAAATTATTTACATTTTTATAGTTTGCCTTTACTTAAATTAGCGTCAAATGCATCACAATCAATTAATTATATACTATTTTTCAGGTACCGGCAATGCCAGGAATGCTGCATTGTGGATTACCAAAAGTGCTGAGGAAAAAGGTGTAAAGACTCATTTAATGAATATTGGTAGATTTAAAGCAACAGATATTCCTGAATTAACCAACAAAACACTAATAGGCTTTTGTT
>DAOVYZ010000018.1 GCA_030635365.1 Bacteroidales bacterium | reverse complement strand
TTATTATCCCAAAAAATTACAACCTCAAGATCCCTATTTAAATAATTTATCGGGCGCTTTGCTGAATAAACAATTTGTTGCCCCTCAAACTCAAACAAATCGTCTTCAGATTTTGCCAGAATATAATCATCCGGACCTGCTATACGAATATAAACATCACGTTCACCTGCCACGGCTAATACATTTTCTTTAATTTTAAAGCTAACCCTAATCTTTTCTATTTTATCAATTTTATTTTTTACTTTCCCTCTTTTATTTAATGTTATTGCCTGAAGATTTTCTGTTCTTAATATACTTGCTATTTCTACCTTCCCTGATAAGTCTTTATTTTGTTCCTCAAGCTCTATATTTGTAGATTTTGTTTCTTGGATCTCATTTTTAACCTTAATATTTTCTGTTATTAGTTCCTGATTAAGTGTATTTAATGAATCAATTTGGCGAACGTAGCTTTTTGCTACTTTTCTTAGGGTTCCTAATTCACCTTGTAACTCTCTAATTTTTGAATAATTTGTTGCTTTAACTGTTTTGATTTCTGCTAATAAATCATCAATTTTTTCTTTTTCTTTATTAAGCTCTGCATTAATTGAATCATTATCAGTCATTAGTGCATCATACTCATCTCTTAACTGTATTAAGTTAGATTGTATAGAATCTTTTTCTTCTGTTAGAACGGTTCTTATTTCATCAGAGGTTTGACGCTGGTCAATATATAGCCAGGTAACAACTGCTAATAGTATAATTACCAATAATAATATAAATCTCATCCCACTTTTATTCTTTCGGGGAGGAATTGGTGCATGCTTATTCATTTCTTGGTTTGGATTCTCTGGATTTTGATTTTTGTTTTGCTCTTCCATTTCTTTTTAGCTTAGGGTTTACTTAATAGGTTTGCAAAGTTATATTATATTTTTTTAATCTTCAATAACATAAGTTAATTAAACGTGCAATTTACACCAAATATTCTATTCTTCTACTTCCATTTTTGCATTTTAATAATATGCCCCTTTAATAACAATATCACCTTTAACAATTTGTTTGCTAACATCTACAATTTCACAATAATCATTTTGCTCAATCCCTTTTGTAATCTCGAATCTTATAAAATCATTATCCTCTTTAATAAAAATATACGATTGATTATTAAAATCAATTATAGCTTCAGATGGAAGTGTAAATACATTTTTTTCGTTCATAAATATCTTAGCATTTACATACATCCCCGGTTTTAATATCTATCCCACGTTATCAATTACTCCTTGCACAAGAGTTGTCCTATCCAATTCGTTTATCTTAACTCCAACCCTTTTTATCTTGCTTATAAATTTTTTATCCTGATTTAAAGTTTTAAACTCTATTTTCTGTCCGGGTTTTACTTTAACTATCACCTTATTTCGATAACATCGGTAATATTAGCAAACGAGGTTTCTAAAGGGTATGTAATAAACTTTTCCACCTCTTGTGGTGAAAGTGATGGAGAAATAGTAACTACCTGAACCTGGTTGTTTGTAATATCAGGTACAGCATCAACAGGAATTTGTTTTACCGAAAATATTCCAAAACCAATAAGTACAAATACCAAAAAACCAATAATTGGCTTGTTTTTTATTGAAAACTCTATGATTTTGTTGAACATAATCAATACAATTAATAAAACTAAGGAATTTTAAATTTAAGATATTTTTTAATCTTTATAAATTTCTAAGATATAAAAACTTAACCGCTAAGATACCAAATCGTAAAATTGAGAAGTAGCCCTGTCGATGAAATAGAATTAAAATACATCAAGTAACAAATTTTAAACCTGACTAGCCATCAGGCAGGTTTTAAACTTAAAATATAAAATCTACATCACAGGCAAGTCTGGAATTTGAAACCTTTTACTTTTTACTTTTATCTTGAAATTTACCGTTTATTACATGAAACCTTCATGACAATTAAATATTGACACACACGAACATGATTATATATGGGTTATACATAGTTATCATGGGAAAAATAAGGTCATGAAGGTTCACGAGCGGGTTGTGCCTGTGGCTTGTGGGAGCGAGTAACAAAAAAATGCGTCTTAGCAGAAAAGACTTATAAGTAATGAATTAAAAACCAATAAACTAAAAAATATAAACAGATGATTTGTATTAATTCTGTGTAAAGCTTATGAGAATTAGAAATATTTAGCAAAACATGTTATAATATAAAAAATAAATTATAATTTCGGATCGCATGTTAATAACGCGTACAACAAAAGTTAAGGAAATATGAAAAACAGGTAATTGAAAAAGGCAAGACAACAAGGCAAGATAGAGAAAAGAATAAAAGAAAGAACGTAAAAAAATATAAAGTAAAAATAATCGATCGCAATAAAAAGTTTAATTATGAAAAATAAATTATTTAACGTACGAATAAGCACGTTATTATTAGCACTCATTTTAGCAAGCATTTCAGTTAATGCGCAGGATGAAAGCCCACTTGATTTAAATACAGTATACCCTCCAACACCAAATGTTGCAGCACTTATCGGGTATAGCGAAACACAGGTTGAGCTATCGGCAGGCTTGCCAAGCATAAGCATACCTTTATATAACATTAAGCAAGGCAATATACAGGTTCCCATATCACTTAATTATAGTACTGGTGGAATAAGGGTAGAAGAAGTTGCATCATGGGTTGGCCTGGGTTGGTCCTTAAGCTGTGGCGGTGTAATAAGCAGAACCATGCAGGGTTTACCCGATGATTATAGTCCTAGGGGATATATGCATACTTCATATACAATGGAGGATTTGATGGATCGTAGAGATGACGGCGAAAGTATTCATCAGGATATAGTTGAAGCAATGGAGAATAGGCGTGATTATGAGCCTGATATTTTTCATATAAGTTGCCCCGGATTTTCAGGTAAGTTTTTTTGGGACCAGCAAAACCAAGAATTTGTACAAATGCCAAGGAGTAATGCGAAAATACAAAAAATAGGATCTGATGGAATTGATGGGTGGGTCGTAACAAGCGATAATGGCACAAAATATTATTTTGGCCAGAATGAATCAGGGAGTAATGTTTCAGGCCAGGAATACATTAAAGATCCATATAATTTATACTATGACGGTACTCTTAATGAAAGCGAAGGTGCTGGTCTTCCCGATTATATTGGCTCATGGCATTTAATGGAGATTGTAGATGTAAATAATAAAAGAATAACATTTAGCTATGCGGTAAATAGAAATGTTGAACAGGTAATGCGTACAGGGGAATCCGAAGTTTACCCTGCTTGCAAAGTAGGTGGCCATCATAATATTTCATTTACCAGCAGGGAATTTGATGAGAAAATACCAAGTGAAATAATATTTGACAAAGGCAAAGTTGTTTTTTACCCTTCTGAAACCACCCGTTTAGATTTAAATAATTCAAGGGCATTAGGCCGTATTGAGATTCAATACCCTGATGGGTCATTGTTTAAATCTTTTAATTTGGTGCACGGCTATTTTACAAGTTCTGACATAGGTACTACTGCAAATCTTGTTAGTGCAAGTGATGTAGCACATAAGAGATTATATCTTGATAAACTCTACGAAGCAGATAAAAATGGCTTTAGGCAAAACCCTTATGAGTTTGATTATAATGATAAAATGTTACCTGACCGTTTTTCTAAAGATCAGGATATTTGGGGCTTCTACAACGATAAAGATAACACTAGCCTTCTTCCTTATGTCGAAATGCAAACATCTTTAGGATCAATGACTATGGGAGATGCTGATAGGTCTGTTAACCCCGATGTATCGCAGGCATGTAATTTGGAAAAAATTACTTATCCAACGGGTGGAAGGGAAGAATTTATTTACGAACAAAATGAATATAAAGTTATCGGTACAGAAATTAGTTGGGCTCAAGAATATTTAGTTTCTCAATTTACAGAATTGAAAAATGCTGCTGGAGCATTTGTCAAGAATTCAGTAAATTGGCGTACAGATGAATTATATGAGAAGGAATTTACTATACCTGAAGGAATTTTTTCAAAGTTTAATTTTGAAATAGAAGAAAACACTGGTTGCACTGGCATTGAAGATCCCACTGATGACTGTGCCTATAATATTATAATAGAAGGTATTTCTAATGATTTTAATAGTGGCCATCTTTTTGGTACAAGAGGCTATTATCTTGAACCGGGAGATTACAAATTTGTGGCAATTGAGAATGAAAAAATAGATGAAAGCACCTTCGTTGTATATTTTAATTTTAAGTACGTTGAAGATAATAATGGAGATTATCCTACAGGTGGACTTAGGATTAAAGAAATTATTACCAGAGATAATAAGGGAAACGAACAAATTAAAACATACGAATATGAGAATGGTAATTTATTAAATATTCCGGTTAATATTTATGACTCTTATTTTAATGGAATATGTGACCCTAGTGTCAATGGTTTTAAATTGGTATCAGGGAGCATGGATGCTTCTTGTTCTCATAAAGGATCAAACGTTGGATATCAAAAAGTAACAAAGTATTTTGACAATGACGGTGTAGGAGGAAGAACAGTTTATTTATATAATATTCTGCCAAAGGAAAAATACACTTTAAGTGATCAGTATGTTAATGTATGGGTAAATGCTGGATCAGAACTGCCTGTGTGGAAACATAATGATGAGAATACAAATAGTTATATGGCACCATTTTTCTTTGATTATTGGAAGCAGGGATCTTTAGATTATGTTTTTAATTATCCGAATAATTCAAATTCGAATATTTCACTAGATAGATATTACTGGGATTCATTTTCTGAGACAAATCCGATTTTCGAAAATGTAGGAGTTAAAATACAGCCCACAATTTCTGGTGTAAATGGTGATGGTGATGCTGCACCACCGACCTTTTTATTGTGTTTTTACAGTTATTCTACAGAATGGTACAGGTCTGATCAAAAAATAGAAACATTGCATTACGATGATAATATAATAAGAAATACTGTTACATATAATTACGATAATAATCCAATAATTGTATCGAGCGAAGAAACAAAGAATAGCCGCGAAGAAGATTTAACCACAAAATATTACTACCCGTCAGATTTTGGTTTGCTACCTGATATAGGAGGAGCTGATAGAACTGCTCTTCTGAAGATGAAGAATTTAAATATGATAAATACCCCTGTGCAAATAGAAAAATATATTGATGATGGGCTTATTGAAAAGAAACGAATCCTTTACAAAGATTTTGTGGATATTGGCATTATAAAACCATATAAGGTACTAACATCGTATGGCAGTTCCGAAGATTTCACAAGCGAAATTGAATTTGTAGAATACGATGAAAAAGGGAACCCTAATTATTCTATTTTAAGAAATGGTGATAAGAATTGTTATTTATGGAGTTACAATTATACTTTTCCTGTAACGTTTATAAAAGGCATTTCGTACGACGAAATTGAAACATTGTTTGGTGGTGCAGTGAATGTTAAAACACTAGCAGAAAATACTTCGACTTCATCTATTGCAGCAACCTTAAACGGTCTAAGAAGCAGTTTATCAGCCAATAAAAACGTACAAATTATAACTGCTTTATACGACCCCTTAAAAGGTGCAGTTAATGTAACCGACCCGAATGGATTAACAACGGAATATACTTACGATAATTTTGGAAGGTTAAGCCTTATCAGGGATAATGATGAGAATATAATAAATAAATATAATTACCATTTTGCAGGTCAACCCATAGCCGGATTTACAATCGAAAACGTAAATACAGATGTTGTAGAGTTGAGGAATTCAGGCAATAGAAAAATAACTTTGGAAGTTACTGTAAAAAATGCAGATTCTTTCGGTCAAACATGCCACATAGTGTGTACGCTCGAAGGAAAACCTCCCGTATATTTTGAACAAGAAATAGCAGCTAATGGTACAGCAACCTTTAACACATCATGGATGTTTGGGCCAGGATCCGGAACTACAAAACAAATAACCATTTCCCGGGATGCTTTGAAAAATTTACCTGTATACCTGCCATCTACATCACCGGCAAATATGAATTTTGAAAGTTTTAGTTTAAGTGGTGATATTAGCGGAGGAGATGTAACAGCTATTGCAGAATATAGCAATACCGGTGGGGTACAAGGCGAATCCAGCCCTATGTGTTATGTTTACAAGTACCTGCTTTCCGGAATGGCAGAGCCAGAGTATGAAGGCCCCTCTGCAGATTGGGAACTTGTAGATAATGAAGATATTACGGTAATAGTAGATAAGAATGATACAAATTCAGGAGATATTGATTTTCACAATTTACCTAATGATTATTATGCTTTTGTATTAAAAGAAGATGGTAATATTTTAGGAGAAGTTCAATATGCTGATGTAAATTTAAATGGGCCACCCCCACCGTCAGAAACATTTAATATTGAAATTGAAAGCGAAGATGACGAATCATTGATATTAGAATGTATTTTAACTACAGGAAATACTTATAGTGCCCCAAATGTAGAACTAGAAACGCACGATTCAAGTGGTTCTGCAGCTGAAGACGACTCAGAAATTATTACACCAAATCCTGGAGCATTAGTATTATATACTGATGGTAAATATAAAATTCAATTTACAATTAATAAACCACCAGATGATGGGACATATTATTTAAGGGCTATTCTTTATGATGGTACTACATATTTAGGTAAATATGCAGATATAGAATATTCGGTACCATATGATGATGATTAGCAGGTGATAGTTGAGAATAATTAAATGTTTTTCAAAACAAAATAAGACATGAATAAAAAAAAGTATATTAAAATATTATTTACAGGAATCATAACACTTCTGTTGTCTGTAAGCTTGTATGGCCAAATTACCGGGCCTTCTGTTGTATCTACTAGCACATATTATAATTTTATATCACCGTTGTCTAACGGTGGTGAGTCAGAAACAGAATATAAATGGATTGCTATTAGCTCCGGGGTTACAATTAATCCTGCTACACGTTATAGTAGGACAGCAAGTATTTCTTTTAGTGGAACCGGTATAAAAACATTCAAAGTAACAGTAATAGATTGCGATGATAATGATAAAGAAACAATATATTTAAAAACAGTGACGATAAGCAGTATTCCAACCAGGCCTGGGTCAATTACCGGAGCGAGTACAGTATGTGGAAACTCAATCCAAACCTATAGCATAAGCCCGGTATCGGGAGCAACGAGTTATTATTGGCGTCTTGAAGATGATGAAGATGAAGCTATAATACTTTCGGGGCAGGGAACAACAAGTATTTCGGTAAAATTTGGCGATGAAGAATCTGACTGCGAAGTAAGAGTGCGTTCAGTCAATTCAATTGGTTCTAGCCAATATCGGAATAAAGATGTTGAAGTTACTGAACCTCTATTAACCCCCGGAACAATTACCGGAGCCAGTACAGTTTGTACAAGCTCAACCCAAACTTATAGTATAAGCCCAGTACCGGGAGCAACGAGTTATTATTGGAATGATGATGATGATTCAGATGATGGTTCTACAATACTTTCGGGGCAGGGAACAACAAGTATTTCGGTAAAATTTGGCGATGATGGTACATCAGGCTATGTAAGAGTACGAACAGTCAATTCATGCGGAAATAGTTCCTATCAAACCAAAAACATTATTATAACTGGTGCCCCATCTACCCCGGCAACAATAAATGGAGCCAGTTCAGCATGTGCAGGCACGACCCAAACCTATAGTGTAACACCGGTACCAGGAGCAATAGAATATGATTGGAATATACCAGTAGGTTCTACCATAAATGGCGATGATGAACTCAGCAGTATTTCAGTTACTTTAGGCAGTACATCAGGAAATATATCAGTAAAAGTTAGAACTTCATGTGGATGGAGTGGTACCAGGGCTAAAAGCATTACAATAAATAGTAAACCCTCCACACCCGGGACAATCAACGGCCCCAGCCCAGCTTGTGCGGGTAGTACGAGAACCTATAGCATAGACCCGGTGACAGGGGCTACATCCTATAATTGGCGTGTACCGCAGGGCACTACTATAAATTCAGGACAAGGTACTAACAGTATTTCCGTTACTTTAGGCAGCATTTCTGATTATATAGAAGTAAAGGCAATAAATTCATGTGGAGAAACCGAATATGAAGATGAATATATAACCATAAACAGCAGTGACGCACCTACACACGGGCCAATTAATGGTAATAGTACGGTTTGTGCAGGCTCAAGCCAAACCTATTATATAGACCCGGTGCCTGGAGCCGAAGAATATGAATGGGATATCCCAAATGGTTCAACGTTTAATTCAGGTAGGGAGGGTAGCAGTATATCAATTACTGTAGGCAGCACATCTGGTAATGTAAGCGTAGAAGCACACGGTTCGTGTTGGGAAACCGGCAAAATTCATAAAAGTATAACCATAACCAGTAGTGTTCCAACTACCCCCACTATTAACGGAGCCAGTTCAGCTTGTGCTGGCTCAACCCAAACCTATAGTGTAACTCCTGTATCGGGAGCTATAGAATATGATTGGAATATACCAACAGGTTCTACCATAAATGGCGATGATGAACTCAGCAGTATTTCAGTTACTTTAGGCAGTGCATCAGGAAATATATCAGTAAAAGTTAGAAATTCATGTGGATGGAGTGGTACCAGGGCTAAAAGCATTACGATAAATAGTAAACCCTCCACACCCGGGACAATCAACGGCCCCAGCCCAGCTTGTGCGGGTAGTACGAGAACCTATAGCATAGACCCGGTGACAGGGGCTACATCCTATAATTGGCGTGTACCACCGGGTACTACTATAAATTCAGGACAAGGTACTAACAGTATTTCAGTTACTTTAGGCAGCATTTCTGATTATATAGAAGTAAAGGCAATAAATTCATGTGGAGAAACCGAATATGAAGATGAATATTTAACCATAAACAACAGTGACCCACCTATTTTGGGGCCAATTACCGGGGCAAGTTCAGCCTGTGCAGGCTCAACGCTAACCTATAGTGTAGTTCCTGTACCGGGAGCCACCGAATATGAATGGTATATTCCAAATGGTTCAACGTTTAATACCGATAGGGAGGCCAGCAGTATTTCAATTACTTTAGGCAGTACATCAGGAAATATATCAGTACAGGCAGGAAGTTCATGCTGGGAGACTGATGATATTAATAAAAGTATCACGATAAATAGCACTCCATCCACCCCGGGAACTATCACCGGATCGAGTCCGGTTTATGCGGGTACAACGCAAACCTATAGCATAGGCCCTGTATCAGGGGCTACATCTTATAATTGGTTAGTACCATCCGGTTCTACTATAAATTCGGGCCAGGGGACAACAAGTATTTCAGTTACGATGGGTAGTGCAACAGGCAATGTATCAGTACGGGCAGAAAATTCATGCGGTAACAGTTCTTATCAGCCTAAAAGTATAACAATTGGAGAAAATGCAGTAATTATGTCCGCTGTAAACGAAAACTTTATACATACCACAACACCAACAATAGCATACACTAGTTTACCCGAAGATGGTAGCCAATCCATAGAACAAGTAAGCTATTTTGATGGATTAGGCCGCCCAATACAATCAGTACAGATTGGAACCAGCCCATCAGGTAAAGACATAATACAGCACATAACTTACGATGATTTGGGGCGCGAAACACGTAAATACCTGCCATATGTTTCCGAAATTGCCGGAGGTGCTTTTAGAAGCGATGCCGAAACCAGGCAACTGGAGTTTTACAAAGGGATGCTTTCAACATCAACAAAAGTGGCTATAAGTACAAACCCATGGGCAGATATTGAGTTTGAAAAATCGCCACTTAACCGTGTACTGGAACAGGGCGCCCCCGGCGAAGGCTGGCAGGTAAAAACTGATGGCAACGGCAATACCGTCCGCTTTGCTTACGAAACAAATACAAGCAATGAAGTAATACATTTTGAAGTAGGTACAAGCAACCAGCTTGTAAAAACAGGCACATACAATGAAGGCAGACTTTACAAAAATGCTACCCGTGACGAAAACAAGGTGTGGGGTGCCGAATACAAAAATAACAGAGGGCAGGTACTATTGAAAGTAGCTGATACTACAAATTTAAAACTAAGTACATATTATGTATATGACGATTACGGATTGTTACGTTATGTACTGCCACCAAAAGCTGTTGAACTATTAGATACAACAACAGTTTTTGATACCAGCCATGCAGTAATAAAAAACCTGTGTTATTACTACGAGTACGATGCACGAAAGAGAATGAGCCTAAAAAAGCTTCCTGGAGCAGAACCTGTTTATATGGTTTACGATAATCGTGACAGGTTGGTACTTACCCAGGATGGTAATTTAAGAAATGATGTTCCTGAATCTGCACCCAACGAATGGATGTTTACTAAGTATGATGCACTGAACCGCCCTGTAATGGCAGGCGTGTATTACGATGCAGTAAATATTGGGCAGGAAAATATGCAGGCACACGTAAATACACAATGGGGAATATGTGAACCATATGAAAGCTATGATGGGCTTTCGTCAACATATTTTGGGTATGATAACCAGTCATTCCCACAATTAAGTACTAACTATGAAATATTAACAGTAACATATTACGACAATTACGATTTCGATACTGGCAATACCATACGCAATTATGTTGAAAGCATAAGCAATATTGACTATCCGGTAACAGCAATAAATTACAATGTAAAAGGGCAGGTAACCGGAACACTAACGAAAGTTTTGGGAACAACAAATCAATATTTAATGTCTTTAAACCTTTACGACGATAAATACCGTGTAATTCGTACTTATAACAAGAATTACCTGGGAGGCAATGACCTGTTTTTAACAAAATATGATTTTATTGGAAATATATTAAAAACACAACAAATACATGTAAAAAATACTGGCGCAGTAGCAGTTATTATTAACCAGGAATTTGATTATGACCATGCATTCAGGTTAACTGAAGTGTATCACCAGGTAGAAGGCAATGGCGATCCGGTTTTAATGGCAGAAATGGAATACAACGAACTCGGGCAGTTAATTAATAAAAAACTGCACGAAACAGCTCCTGATAATTTCTTGCAAGATGTAAATTTTGAGTACAACATACGGGGCTGGATGACAAAAATAAACAATCCCGAAGGTATAGGCCCCGATTTGTTTGCCATGCAATTGGCATATAACAATCCTATTACGGGAGTTAGCAGTATAAGCGATGCACAGTACAATGGCAACATATCGGCAATGGTATGGAAAGCAATACAAAACAAGCAAGACATACAAGTTAATGATGCAACGGTAAATACCGAAATAGTATCCAACTACCAGATAACCGTTTCGCCCGGCACAACATTGCTGCCCGGTGCACACCTGGTAATAGACCCCGATGCTGCTATTGGAGGCGATGCAGGGACAACAGAAAAACAAGCCTATGTATTTACATACGATAAAGTTAACCGTATAAAAAAAGGCGATTATAAAATAGACAACGAAGGCTGGGCAAACCCGAATAGTTACGACCTGGAGTTTGTTGATTACGATTCCAATGGCAATATTAATATACTGAAACGATACGGGGAAAGCGGAACATACATTGATAACCTGGTTTACGATTACCTAAGCGGAACTAATTACACCAACCAGTTAAGAAATGTTACCGATAATGGAGATATGGGCCTGGGCTTTTACGATAAAGTTAATGCCGGAATTGATGAAGAATACCTTTACGATGCCAATGGCAACATGATAGTTGACGACAATAAGGGATTGGATGTATACTACAATTACCTGAACTTACCAAAAGAAATTGACTTTGGAGGAGGCAATAAAATTAAGTATATTTACGATGCAGCAGGAGTAAAACTTGCAAAGGAAACCTACAGGAATAGTACACTCGAAATGGAAGTAGCCTATACCGGAAATATTATTTATGAAGATGTAACAGGTGATGATTTTACCTTACTAACATCCGAAGGCAAAGTAACAAAAACCAGTTCGGTGTATACTTACGAGTATTATTTAAAAGACCATTTAGGCAATACCCGTGTAATGTTCCACAACGATGGCAGTGGCAATGTAGTAGTTGACCAGGTAAACAATTACTACCCATTTGGAATGTTATTTGAAAAACAAAACCTTGATAAAAATAAATACCTGTACAATGGCAAAGAGTTGCAGGAAGACGTATTCAACGGTGTTGCACTGGATTTGTATGATTACGGATGGCGACATTACGATGCTGCTTTGGGAAGATGGTATAATATTGACCCTCTTGCAGATGAATATATACACTTATCTCCGTATAGTTACGTTGCAAACAATCCACTAATTTTTATTGATCCTGACGGGAAATCTATATATATTGTTACAGGTAATAAATCTGTTGAAGTAGCAAAAGAAACACTTCTAAAGACCACTTTAGGTAAGGAATTATGGGGAAAATATGCAAATAGTAATACTCATGACATTTATATAACCTGTCAAAAATTCAATAAACTATCATATGCGAATGGTGCAATCTATTCTTATGCAGAAAAACAAGGGTTGTTAAGGGCTGGAAAAGTTAATCTTAATTTAAATGATGAATATCAAAAGGATTTTTCTACACTAAATGGGATTGATATAAGTAAATCACTTGGAATAGGCAGATCAATACATTTAATGAGCCTTAATGAAGATAACTTTAATAAAGGAAGTAAATTTGATAATGCAGAAACTTTATTTCATGAAATAAAAGCACATGTTGATTTATATTTAGGAGGTGACGCAGAAAAAGAACATAAAGCCTATGGAGTAACCTATATTAAACTAGTTAATGGGGGATATAAAGCAATCATAAGAAGGAATTCGGCTGCATTTAATATCCTGGAAGAATTAAGAAATGTTCGAAATAGTGAAACGCCTTCCGTTGAAAAAGTAGAACCATTTCCAATTAATCAATCTAATCCAGCGAATAGTGGGAAATATAATCAGAAAAAGAGTGATTCAAATTATAGCGACCAATTATTACAATGGTGGTACAATAATTAATGATGGATTTTAGGTAATTTATAAAAAGAGTTATGTATTACTGTGGTTGAGTTTAAATAAACTAAAAATATTAAAAATGAACTATATAAAAATAATTGTTATAAGCGTGTGTGTGTTTTTACTTGGTAAATGCAATCTTAATGGGCAATGCGATTTTTGTAAAAAAAGAGGTTCTGTGATGAAGTGTGAGAATATAATAAATCTATATGGTGATACGATTTCTAATTATTTTTATTCTAATTACACAGAATCTGTAGTTATTAATAAGACTATATATTATCCATTTATATTTGGAGAATCTAATACTGATACTATTGGATATATTAGATTTTATGATGATAAAATTATATTATTGCCAAAGGTCTATAAAGACAATTATGATTATAATGAATCTAAATTATTTGACTTTTCACCTGATAATAGAAGTAAATGGAACGTAAAATATGCTGGCATTATAAATAATTATAGCATAAACTTGGAAAATATTATTACTGATGAGATTGAAGATAGTTTATATGTATTTAATTTTGAAATATTACCACCATATCCATCATCAATAACTAAAATTAATAAAATATATGTGAGTAAAAAGAGTGGTATTAGGAGTATAGATTTGGATTTTGATGGTATCCCGATTAAATGTTCTTGCAAAGAGTAATTACCCCCGCTCAGAGTAGTTTGTCGCTCGAAGTGGCTCGGCGAATGTCTCTGACTTCGCCGCATTAAAAAAGTTAGTTTACTCACTGTGTTCGTGAGACCGCTTCGCTAAGTTTTAACTAACATTGTTTTGAAGAAACAAAAAACAAATATAGAATGAACCCAGTATAAAAATGCTGGGTTTATTTTTTGTTACTTATATGGCATAGACCAAAACGAGTAGGGATCAAAACGAATGAAAACGAAATCATATTTCCGGATATCCGGAAATGTGATTTCCCCAAATGGCGCAAGGCTCTTTGCCTTGTGCCAACAAAGAACCCTGCCAACACAAGCCAACCAAAAAGATACACAACAATACGAGCAAGTAAACCTGCAGGAACTAACAGAGCAATTAATAAATATCGTCCGTTAAAATAGAACTAAAAGTGCGTAAAAAACGTTAAATTTGTAGAAATGAAAAACATTGAGACAATGAAAGGAATAAGCTTTGTAACTAATGCTAAAGGTAAGAAAATAGGATTAATGATTGATTTGGAAAATCATGATAAGGTTATTAATGAATACCTTGAAGATTTATTTGACTTAATTACTATCAACTCTCGAAAAGATGAAGAAACTTTATCTTGGGATGAAGTTAAGAAAGGTCTTCAAAAAGATGGAATCATTGATTAAATCTTGTTTATGGAATATCAAATAAGAATTAAGAAATCTGCAATAAAAGAACTATCCAAACTTCCCAAACCTATAGCAACAAAAGCAAGTAAGGTAATAGATCAGTTTAAGACAAATCCTTATCCCAAAGGTTATAAAAAATTAAAAGGATCAGATAATGATTATAGAGTACGAATTGGTAACTATCGGGTTTTATACTCCATACATAATGATGTGTTAATCATTGAAGTCATAAAGATTGCACATCGTAAAGATGTTTATAAGAAATAGTTGGTTTTGCTTCATGCCTTTTTTTATTGCTTTTTCCCAGACACACACGAAGCATAAAAAACGGCAATCAGCCAAAACCATGATCGCTCGATATTTAACATAATGGAAATTATAAAAATCCTTTCGATCAATACAGGGACATAATATTTTACATTATATTAAATACTCTCTGATTTTTTTGCCAACCCTGACAAACAGTACATTAAAAAACCGCTCAAAAATCCAGCCCTCAAAAGCCAAAGTTTTTTAAAGAACTGTTTGCTGCCTTAAAATTGGTAGCAACCAAAGCAAAAAAAATGTCATCCCTGCTTGCTTTTGCGGAAAATTTAAG
>DAOVYZ010000267.1 GCA_030635365.1 Bacteroidales bacterium | reverse complement strand
TTTTTAACCAATCATAGCTATGTGTTTTTAGTGTAAGTTTTATTGCATCTATAATGGCACTTTTACCAGAATCATTTTCTCCAATTAGAACATTTAATCCATTAGTTAGGTTTAAATCTAAATTTGGGTTTTTAATATCAAACGGTGATTCACTACCAAATTTTCTAAAGTTCCAAAGTTTTATATTTGATAAATACATTTTAGTGGGGCTGTTTTAATAAGTCTAGTTTTGAATTTATAATAATCAAAATAAATTTCTTATAAGTATCATAAAAATACATTGATTGAGTTTTATAAAAAAACTTTTCGGGAGAAAGAAATAGTATGGTTATATGATCCGCTTTCAAAAAACATATTGGAGAAACCTAATATATTGATTTATCTAATGATTATTAAATATCAATGAGTCAATTTCTTTTTATATTTATTGAAAATACGTCTTTAGTTTAAAACCCTCTCTGGCAAAAATGCCAACCTGTCATCAAATTGTTTTGAAATTCAAAAGCAATCCACCGACAGGTCTTTTTATTAACCATTTTTTAAATGAAGAAAGTTAAAGTATTGAAAATTATTGAAGCGGAAAAAACAATCATAGGTGTTGGTGCAACTCTTATCTTGCAGAATGTAGCTCCTCCAATCATTAAATTACTTCAAGAAAGATACCTGCAAGACAATACTTACCTAGAGGGTGATGTAAGTGACCTTTTAAAAGCAAAAGGCACTGGAAAGGGAAATAATGACCATTTATACCAATAAAAATATGGTTAGTTTATTACTGAATCCAAAGCATCATCAGTGTCTTTATAAATAAAGTTTGATTGATAACCGATAGTAGTAGTAACCGAACTATGGCGATAAAGTCTCTGTAACATCTGTATCGGGATTTTATCGCCTGAAATATTCCCAAAAGTATGACGGGCAATGTGCATAGTTATTTTCTTATTAATCTTTGCCTTTTCACTAATCTGCTTCATATACTTATTGAACTTTTTAACTGCTGTACCTATTTTGCGATTTACATCTTCTAAATCCTTTAGATTGGCTTGTTTCAACTCAGCAAATATAAAATCAGTATCAGATTGCTTATCCTTAAGATAGAAGTTTAGGATATTAGCAACTTTCTCAGGAATTTTTAATGTTCCAACTTTTTTATTTTTCCCCATTGAATAATGTAGTCGATTGTCCTGAAAATCTGACCATTTTAAGCGAAGAACATCAGAAACTCTCATTCCTGCGAAATAAAATGATACTAACCAAACATTTCGGGCATTCCAGATTGGGCTATGTATGGGTAATTCTAAAGCTTCTAACGTTAAGAGTTCTTCTTTATTTAGTCCGATTTTTATACTTTGAGGTATCTTAACATTTATCTTTCCCTTACCAAAAGGATAGTATTTGGAATCAACAATTCCTTCACGTATAGCCAGATTATATAAGCTTCTTAACACAATTAAATGATTTACAATACTACGATCTGAGTTATTAAGCTTTGATTTTAAATAAGCTTGAAACTTCTTAATTAGCATTTCTGTGATGTCCTGAAAGTAAATATCATCTGTTTTTAAGAAATTCTTGAAATTATCAATTCTGGATTTATCAGATTTAAGGGTTGAATATTTTCCCGATTGTTCCAAGTTCTGCAAATATTGTGAAGAAAGTTCACAAAAGGAGGTTGGAGAATCTTGATTCTTTATTTTCTTTTGTACCGTCTTTGCCGAAACTATTTTATTTTCTGTGGCAAGTTCTATTAATTTGTTGTTTGCTTCTGCAACTTTTTTTACTAGATAATTATTTAAACGTGTTGAATTTGGGTGAGATTTCTTTACCTTCTGATTCAGTTCATCCCAATGTTGCTCAGAGATATATTGACCTGTATAAACAAAAGAGGCTTTTCTATTGTGAGTGATTCTTATAACTAATGGGAAATTACCTTCTTTGTTTTTCTTCTTTCTAAGTACAACTTTTACCGATGCCATAATCTAAATTTCTTAGTTTGGGTACAACATTTTCGTTGAAAAATTTAATTTTCACAACAAATATAAGCATTTTTGGGTACAACATAGGTACAACAAATTGATATTTCATATGCAATTATAAGCATTTATATGAGTTGTGAAATTTGTATAAGATTGATATTGAGGTATATTAAGTTTTATGATATCTGTCTTCGTTGGGCTCATAACCCAAAGGTCATAGGTTCGAGTCCTATCCCCGCTACTACTACAAGTAAGAAAACCTTTATCATTCGTAAGATTTGATAAAGGTTTTTTAGTTATAACTGGAACCGGACTGGAACATAATTTTTCTCTATTATATTTTCGGAATTTTACTTCAAATTTCAATAATTGAATAATTTTATTCTGCTCAATCTGATTCATTATAATCAATTTTAATTTCTTTGAAGAAATTTCAAATGACGTGCCAGATGTTTTTAAAATACAGGAAACATGGCTCTTATGACAGGGAGTCATATTAGAGCATTGATTTTTTTATAAAAAATATCAATTTAAGTCTGATTTAAGAGACCACAATTACTCCTTTTTTGAATATAATAAAAAAAGTGCTTGAAAAATAAATTTGAGATTATCAGAATGAACTACCCCACTACAAGTAAACATAATATTAAAAGGTATTATTATATTTTTTACCCCCAAAGGCTATAAATTTATTCCTAAGAGTTTAATAAAGATAGATTAACAACACCTACAATTTATTTATAACAAATAATTTAAGTCTAACTCGATTTTAATTTTTCTAAAAATCTCATCTTAAAAATTTTACCTATTGAAATATTCTCATCAGCAATTACAACTGTATTTCCGTATACTCTCCCAATTTTTTGAATAGAGACAATATATGATTTATTTACTCTAACAAAAATATCGATAGGTAATCGTTTTTCAATAACTTTCATCGTTTCTCGGATAAGGTAATTCTTTCCATTTGTTTTAATAGAAATGTAATTGCCTTCAGCCTTGATATATAGGATGTCATCAAAATCAACTTTATAAGTATTTTGATCCTGATAAACAAAAAGATATTTTTCAATTTTAGAGTATTCCTGACTTTGTTCTTTTGGCAAATTCTCTAGTTGAATTAGTTGTGAAGCCTTATTAACGGCAATTAAAAAACGATCAAATTCAACAGGTTTTAGTAAATAGTCAACCACTGAGTAGCTATAACTTTCCAAAGCATACTCAGAATATGCTGTAGTTAGGATTACTTTGGGAGGATTTTTTAAGGTGTTTAACATTTGTAAACCTGAAAGCTCCGGCATCCTGATATCAAGAAATATCAAATCAACAGTATTATCTCTTAAATAAGAAATGGTATCGACTGCATTATCAAACTTCTGCAACAAATCTAACCAAGACACCGATGAGATGTACTTCTCTATAACATTTTGAGCCAACTCCTCATCATCAACAATTATGCAACTAATCATAACTCAATTATTAAGTTTGTATAAAACTTACCACCACGCTGTTCCGTTTTAAATTCGTATTTATTATCATATAATAACTTTAGCCGACGTTTAATATTAACAATTCCTGTTTTTACTTTTTTATCATCAGGATAGTCACTTTTCTTTTCAGGAATAATATTTATAGTTTTAAAATCCAGCCTATTACTATCTATATTTATTATAATTGATATTTCATTTTTTTTCTTTTCAACACTAATTCCATGCTTAAAACAATTCTCAACTATTGGTATTAACAACAAGGGAGGAACTAAATGTGTATCTTTTACTCTTTTAACTTCAAAATTAACGATACACTTTTTACCTAATCTAAGCTTTTCCAACTCAATATAACTATTGATAAAATTCACCTCATCTGATAAATTTACCTTAAGCGTTTTTGAGCTTTCCAGATGGTATCGCATTAGTTTAGAAAGCAACATAATGGCCGATGAAGTATGTTCAGAATTATCTAACGAAAGTGAATAAATACTGTTTAAAGTATTAAATAAAAAGTGAGGGTTGACTTGAGCCTTCAATAGATCCAGTTCGCCCCTTATTTGTTTTGATTCGGCTTCTGCTTGCTTAGCTCTAGCTTCAATTACGTTATATTTATTTTGCATATTTTCCTTAAACCCTTTTACTCCTGAAGTAACAAGCAGTACAACCAAAGGGTTAAACATAGCACCAAAGTACTCTCCTTCAGTATTATGAAATCTATCCATCAATAGCTGTGCGATACCACCGAAAACAATTGCTAAAATAATCAGTGAAGTAAAATATTGCCAATATTTTCGTTTTAAAAAAAACTCCTCAATGAAATACTTGTTTAGATAAACAGGAAGTACCAAAGGAATAATAACCAAAAGGGAAAGAAATACTGCTTTTCCAAGACTTGCGGAAAAACTCAATAAGAAGGACAAGGTAATATAAACAAGCATCCAAATAACAATATGCTTATTAATTTTTAATTTAGAATATGTGCTAATCAAATTAATTCCCATGTTTCAAAAATATCTAAATCATTCGAAAAATTAAAAAAATTGTGATAAATGAACTTGAATTGTGATGAAGTAACAACGTCACAATTTCAACGGCTTCATCACATAAACGCTTTGTTATTCATAGTTATTTGCCAGATTTACATCAAATTTTAAAAAGATAAAACTATGAAAAAAACAACAAGTATTATTATCTCAATCATTTTCTGTTTTATGATGATAACTACGATTGCTCAAAACAGCAACAATATTAAACTTAATGGAATAGTGTTAGATGTAAATACGGAAACTCCGCTTCCATTTGCTCATATTAGGATTAGTAATAACTCAATAGGAACAATCACTGACGAAAATGGAGAGTTTGTGTTGGTGTTTGAAGAAGGATTGATTAATGAGAATATTATCGTTTCGTACATGGGTTACAAACAATATGTTATCAGTATTGCAGATATGGTAAACCAAACGCAGAAAATATTTTTGGAACCAAAAACACTTAACCTTGAAGAAGTTATAATCTCACAATTAAATGCCGAGAGTACTGTAAAAAAAGCCATTAGTAAATTAGCTGATAACTATTGGAAGAACCCCATTATACTTCGTGGCTTTTACAGAGAAACTATTAAAGAAAATGATCATTATACAGAATATGCTGAAGGTGTTATTGATATTTACAAAAACCTATATCGTTCAGGTAATGAGGATCAGGTACGGCTTATAAAAGGACGCAGAAGAAATGACTTAAGTTCTTATGAGGTTAGTAAAAATGCAGTTGTTACAATTGGGGGACCTGTTTTCTGCAATTATTATGACAGAATCAGATATTCTACAAGTTTTTTAGATTCCACCCAATTTAATCTATATGATTACAAATTTGAAACTTCTGTTATTTTTAATGATAAAGTAATTAGCGTTATAAGTTTCGATCAAAAAGACGGACTTAAAAAATCATTACGGAAAGGAAAACTTTTCATTGATCAGAATACTTATGCTATACTTCGAATTGAGTATGGTTATAGCCCCAAAGGAATGAAATATGAGCTACCAAATGGTATT
>DAOVYZ010000160.1 GCA_030635365.1 Bacteroidales bacterium | reverse complement strand
GGATAATAAATATTGCCAAAGAAAATGGATTAAAAACTCACTTGATTAATATCGATCGATTTAAAACAATTGAGTTACCGGAGTTATTAGGAAAAACATTAATGGGTTTTTGTTTTCCGACACATGGTTTTAATATGCCACCAAATGTTCTCAAATTCATAGCTAAATTTCCAAAACTTAAAAATATTGATGCATTTATTATAAACACTCGTGCCGGTATGAAAATGCACAAATTGTACCTCCCGGGTTTAAGTGGTGCTGCACAAATATTACCTGCTATAATTCTCAGATTGAAAGGATTTCGAATTGTAGGTATGCAACCTCTCGATTTACCATCTAATTGGATACTGCTTCATCCCGGTTTAAAGAAAACAGTTGTTGACTCAATTTATAAAAGATGCCGAAATATTATAAATAATTTTGCTGCCATTATCCTTACAGGAAAAAGAAAATACAAAGCACTATTATCATTGCCTTTTGATATTGCAATATTGCCAATTGCTTTGGCATATTATTTTATTGGGCGTTTCTTTCTTGCAAAAACGCTGGTTGCCACACATGCATGCAACAAATGCAATAGATGTATAAAACAATGCCCTGTTGAAGCAATCAAAATGATTAACAATCGCCCTTTTTGGACATACAGGTGTGAAAGTTGTATGCGATGTATAAATATTTGCCCGCAAAGGGCTATAGAAACTACACAATCTTTCTCTACTTTATTGATTTTTATTTCATCTCTGGTAATATCACCATTATTAGTTCTTGGCTCAAAATCATTAGGAATGCAAGATTTTGTTTTTCAATCAGGCTTAACAGAAAAGCTCTGGTCGATTATAGATGCATTCTTTTTCCTGGTATTTGTATTTATAAGCTACGGAATATTACACTTTCTAATGAGATTTAAATTCGTTAGTAACATAATAGCTTATACATCATTAAGTAAATATAAATTTTGGAGAAGGTATAAAGCACCTAAAACCAAATTTACAGGAAAAAATAAACTTGAAAAACTTACCTTTAGTTAGAATTTTAAACCTAATATAAAATCAAACAAATAGATTTCAAAAATGAAAAACTTAGTTAAATTATATATAGCAATTTTATTTCTGGCTGCTTACCGGCCGGCAGAAGTGGTATTTGAAGATACACTTTGCATAGAAAATATATCTACTATTGATCCGGAAGCAGGATTAATAGAAAATCAAACTGTCATTATCAAGTCCGGTAAAATCTATAAAGTGTTCTCTTCAAATGAAATACGATTAGCTAAAAATAACAAAATTATTGATGGTACAGGAAAATATTTAATTCCGGGATTATGGGATGCCCATGTCCATTTTGCCTACATTGAGGATTTAGCCCCAAGCATGTTTGCTTTGTTTCTTAGCTATGGAATTACCAGTGTGAGAGATACCGGTGGGGAAATAGAATTTGTTAAAAGCCTGAAAGAAAAGGCAATGAATAACCCCACAGATGCGCCCAGAGTGATGATTGCAGGTCCGCTTTTGGATGGAATATCTAATGTATATGATGGTAGCGACAATAATCACCCCCCACTGTCAGTGAGACTGGCCTCTTTAGAAGAAGTCGCTAAATATGTTAATAAATTAGATAGTATAGGAGTAGATTTTCTAAAGGCGTATGAGATGTTATCTCTGGAACAATTTATTATGATAGCTCAAATGGCAAAAGAAAAAGGACTGAAAGTAACAGGCCATATACCTTTAAGTATGGATGTAATAAGTGCGTCAAATGCCGGGTTAAGTAGTATGGAACATATGCGTAATCTTGAATTATCCTGTGCCTCAAATGCCGATGAGTTATTAAAACAGCGTCGGGAGATATTAACTACAGGGGAAGGGGATCCCGGTAGTCTTTTACGTTTACTAATCTATCAAGATCAACGTGAGGTTGCTATCCAAAACTATGATAAAAACAAAGCGAATGAAATACTTCAGGTTCTAGCCAAAAATCAAACTTGGCAAATTCCAACCCTGGTTTTAAGTACGGCTTCATCAGAAAAATATTTTACTTATCCTGAATGGCAAGAAAGCTTCAAATATTTACCTGATTCAATCGGACAACAATGGAAAAAAAACACAGATGCCATGAAGGATGGAAAAGTAACTCCATTTCGTCAACAATATAGCAGATGGTTATTCGATATGGTGAAAAAAATTCATCAAGCAGATATTGATATTATGGCAGGAACTGACTGCCCTATCTTCTATATGACACCGGGGTACAGCTTACACCAAGAGTTGATCATGTTAGTCGAAGCAGGTTTATCTCCATTGGATGCCCTTAAAACGGCAACCTTAAATCCGGCTAAATATTTTAATCTCGAAAATGAACTCGGATCAATTCAAGAAAACAAATGGGCAGATTTGGTCATTCTTGATGCTAATCCACTGGAAGATATCCGCAATACTCAAAGAATTAATGCTGTGATTAAACAAGGGAAGTATTACGATAGAAAAAAGATAGATCAACTTTTGGCTCATTTATCTGAAAAATAAAAAAACATTGAAATTCAGGTAAAGAAAAAATAATAGGTAAAGGAGAAGATTGGCGCGATAAAACTCATTTTAAATCAGCCTTAGCTTTTGCCTGGGCTCCGCTCGGGCGCATTTGTAACGCGTTCGTATCTTGCTTTCTCCGCTGAGCCGGATTTGTAATCCATCTGATTATTTTCTCAACGGCTTTAAATAAACATGTATCTAATATACTTTTATATTTTAATTTTTTTATTAGCTTTGTTGAGTTAACAACACAAAGAAAATGAAACACATAAGCCTAATTTTGTTAATGTTTGTTTTGAAAACAACATTAATTTTTTCACAAACCCCAAACGAATTTAAATATCAGGCGGTTTTGAGAAACACCGATGGAACAATAATGTCAGATGCAAACGTAAGCATTAAAGTTTCCATATTGAAGAGCGACCTTACTACTAGTGTGTTTGAAGAAACACATAATGTTACCACTACAACACAGGGATTAATAAGTTTAAATATTGGGTCGAAAGAAGATCTGAGTGTAGTAAACTGGAACTTAGACGAATATTTCCTGGAAATAAGTATAAATGGAACCATCATTGGAACAAGTCAATTGTTGAGTGTACCCTATGCATTACAAGCCAAAACGGCTGAAAGTATAACAGGAGTTGTTACCGAAACAGACCCTATTTATGGGGCAAGTCAAAGTGCAAATATCACAGCTATAGACATTACCAATTTGAGTAACTTGTCAGGTACTAATACCGGTGATCAGGATCTGAGTGCATTGGCTGCAAAAACAGCTTTGAGTGATTCAACCGCTTTGGTTCGCTCGGAAATACCAGATGTAAGTGGTTTTTTAAGCGGTGAAAGCGATCCTATTTATGGGGCATCAGTAGCGAGTGGAATTACAGGTACTGATACTGCCGACTGGAATAATAAATTAGATAGTTATACAGAAACTCAAGACCTTGCCGATGTGCTTGGGCAAAGCAATGATGGAAATGCATTACAAATTAAAAATATTGCAGACCCAACCGATGCCCAGGATGTTGCAACAAAGGCATACGTGGAAGATATGTTAGAAACCTTAGGTGTTATTGTGGTTGATATTGATGGCAATGTATATACCACTGTTAGAATTGGTTCGCAGGTATGGATGGGCGAAAACCTGAAAACAACAGAATACAGTGATGGAACCGCAATACCTATCGAAATAGACAATACAACATGGGCAGGTTTAACTACAGGAGCGTATTGTTGGCATGGAAATAATGAGTCAAATAAAGATGTTTTTGGTGCGTTATACAATTGGTATGCAGTTGATAATGGTAATTTATGCCCTGCAGGTTGGCATGTTGCTACTGAAGCTGAATGGAATATTTTAAGGGATCAACTGGGAGGACAATTTGCGGCAGCAGGTGCGCTTAAAGAATCAGGGACTGCGCATTGGACTACTCCAAATACAGGGGCAACAAACAGTAGTGGATTTAGTGCCCTCCCTGGAATGATGCGTAAAGAATCAGGTGAGTTTTACATAGTGCCGGGTTTACATTCATACTTTTGGACTTCAGATGAGCATAGTACTGATCCGGCAAATGGAATACATCGAAGGCTTAATCATAATTCAGCACAATTATATCCGATGGATGACTATGGAAAGATGTCCGGGTTCTCGGTTCGTTGTATAAAGGATTAGTTTATTAGGCATATTTAAACAGCTAGCACCGACTACCAGTCAAGTAACTGTTATTTTACATCATCAATATATGTTAGCTATGCCATGGCTAATTGCTTAAATAAGTAAAGATTATTTTGCGGATTTCTGGAACATATCCGCGCCAGCAGGTAACATAGAAGTTAGTGTAAAAGCATAAAAATTAATTTGATGTCCAATGAATTAACCACAGTATTTTATAAATACAAAATTTAGTTGGTAGTATGAAATACTCAAAAATGCTTAGGGAATTATTAAAAGGTATAGAATTAAATGCCGAGGATCTATTTTTTTTAGAGCCCTTTCAGATTAAAAATTTGCCCGGCCGTGTTCTTAAAAAGGAATTTTCTGCATTGCTTCGTGTATATCCATATATTCAACGATTCTTAATCTTGAAATATCCCTTAATTGAGAATTTTATTAACACCATATTGGAGGAAAACAGTGCGGTCAGTGATAAAAATCTTATAGATGAATATTGTCAGGAATTGTTATGGGAAATTGCCGATCTTATAGTTTATAATAAATATCCGGAGATATATGATGATAAGGTTGAATTTACATGGAGTATTGATAGAATAATCTCTACAGATTTACTTAAAGGAAAAGTTGTTGCTGATGTGGGGGCAGGCTCTGGCATGCTTGCATTCTTGTTAGCTAAATATGCAAAAACGACATATGCTATAGAACCGATTAGCAGTTTTCGTAATTTTATTAGAGAAAAGGCAAATAAAGAAAAACAGAATAATATTTATGCAATTGACGGATTTCTTGATTCAATTCCCCTCACCAATAATTTTATAGATGTTTTGATGACTTCAAATGCTATTGGCTGGAATCTTGAAAAGGAACTTGAAGAAATAGAACGCGTAGTGAAACCAAACGGGCATGCCATTCATTTAATGAGAACATCTGGTAAAGAAGCGGAGAATCCTTTTCATGATATTCTTATTTCTCCAAAATGGAATTATTCGTTTGAGCAACACGAAGAAAATAATAGACTGAAATTGAAGTATCATAAAACCATATATAAATAAAATGAAGTTTTTCACAAAAGAAATTGGCAGTTATCCATTTGGGGTTTGGATTGCATTATTTGCACTAATACTGATATTCCTGGCTTGGTTAATGCAGGCATATTCACTAATAAATTGGGAAGGAGCAGTTAAACTTGGAGTTCAGGATGAAAGTTTCACAGGAGACATGACTGAGCGTGCAATGGCAGATGTTGAAAGAGGTGTAGCGATTGCTGATATATTATGGGCACTTCCAATTACAATTATTGCATTTATAGGATTATTACGGAAAGAATTTATTGGATTTATTGCAGCAATGATGGTGTTTGCTATTTGTGTTTATTTTCCGTTATTCTACATATTTAGAGAAAGTACGAGCTTTGATATTGTGTTGGCAGTTATTTTTTTATGGGCAGTTCCATCACTTTTTGGGATATCTGGTTTATGGATGAACCGAAACATATTTGAAAAATAAGAATATGATCAAGCCTACTATTATAACCTGGATAATAGCCATATTCGGCACAATCATTTTTTTGCCACTTATGGTAGCTCAATTAATAATGATCTTAAAACCTCAAAGTCAGAAAACGAAAGATTTAATAATAGGTAAAGGAGAAGATTGGCGCGATAAAACTCATTTTAAGTCAGCCTTAGCTTTTGCCTGGGCTGATTGGTTGGTTGTACTCCCACTTTTTATTTTAGGTAACCTTGGTGTTTTTAATGGTCAACTATGGGGTTACGTATTGTGGCTGGCCCTAGGTATTCTTTCAGTTTATTTCAGTATCCTTTTATGGATTCTTGAGAAAGAATATACTTATACAAAGAGTGGTTGGCTTGTTTATTATACTTATTTCTGGGGATTTTTTCTTTATTGGGGAATAGCCGCAACATCCTATTCAATATTGAAAATAATATAAATAAAATTAAAAAAGAACTGTCAAAAAAGTATAGTAGTTGTCTATATTTTTGCTTCGCAAAAAAAAGAGTTCGATAAACCTGCCTGCAGGCAAGGCTCAATATAATAACTTTTTAATGATTTTGATTTTTTTCACTCCAAACCAAAGCTGCTGCTCCTAATATAGCTGCATCATTCTCTGGAAGTGCCGATGATTTCAGTTCTATCTTATTTTGGTAAACATCTAAAATATTTTCTTCCATGTACTTTTTTGTGGGCTTAAATATTAGTTCACCTGCATTAGCTAAGCCACCAAAAAGAAAAATCACTTCCGGGCTGGTAACCGAAACAGCATTTGCTAGCATTATTCCCAGAACATAGCCTGTATAATCGAATGCTTTTAATGCAATAGAATCTTTTTTTGTAGCAGCATTATATATTTGTTCACTCGATAATTCTTCTGAAGGAATATCTCTCAGAATGGATGATTCGGTTGAATTTGCTAAAAACTCAATTACAGTTTTTACAATCCCAGGGGCTGACGCATATTGCTCTAAACATCCTTTACGGCCACATCCACACATTCTTCCATTAGGGTCAAAAATAGCATGTCCGAGTTCACCAGCAAAACCATCATGCCCAAGAATTAGTTCTCCATTAGCTACAAACCCACTTCCTAAGCCTGTTCCAAGAGTAATCATTATAAAATCTTTAAGCCCTTTTGCATTACCGTATATCATCTCACCCATAGCTGCTGCATTAGCATCATTAGTTAGAAATACCGGAATCCCAATTTTCTTATTTAACAAGCTTGCTAAGGGTATAATGCCTTTCCATGCTAAGTTAGGGGCATATTCTATTGTTCCACTGTAATAATTGCCATTAGGAGCGCCTATCCCAATGCCTTTAATTTTAAATTCTATATCTAGTTCTTTATACGAAGAATTTATTTTTATACTTAGATAATCTATAAAATCATGAATTGTTATGAAATCTTTTATTGGAAAGGACTCCTTATAAAAAACATTTCCTGTTTGGTTTACAATTCCAAACGAAACATTTGTTCCTCCAATATCAATACCTATAGCTAATTTTTGCATCTTATTATTTTTAAAAGCAAATAAAGTAATGAATTGAAATTAATATATACAAACTTTTACTTTAAAATTTTTTTGGCAGTATATTTGATTAATATTTTTTAATTTTAATAAAAATTAAAACCCTAACCATGAGAAGATATATTTTACTTTTTCTGATAGCTATTCTCCAAATTACTTTTTTAACAAGTATTTATGCTCAGAAGAAAGTTAAGGAAATAAAAATTGATGGAATTCGAGGTATTGCAATTGGTGCTGATAACGAGTCTATCGAAAAAGTCACTCAAAGAGCAGTAAATGAGGCTAAGGCTAAAGCTCTAACGCAAGCAGGTGTTGAAGAGAATATAGCATCGTTTAGCGATTTCTTCCAAACAGAAGATAATGAAAAGTATGAAGAATTATTTACTTCAGATGTCCTGTCGGATATTCGGGGAGCAGTTAAAGAAGTTGAGGTTCTGGATGTTAAAAAATCATTTG
>DAOVYZ010000473.1 GCA_030635365.1 Bacteroidales bacterium | reverse complement strand
TTGTTATCGTGAATACTTTTTTTCTCGCTGATTTTCGCCGGTTTTCGCAAAATAATAATTTTAATTTCTGAGAAATCTGTGTGAATATGCGACTTGATCTGTGTTTTATCTGCGAGAAATAAATTTTGATCAGACTGATTAGTTACAAACTTTCTAAAATTTATTTTTCTAAATATTTTAATTATTAACCCCAATAATTAAATATAATCAATACTGAAAGCCCTTATTATTATTTACTCGTATCTTAAACTATCAACAGGATTTCTTACGGATGCTACCAATGCCTGATAAATAACTGTTAAAAGTGATAACCCAAACGCTATTCCTCCTGACAGAATAAATATCCAGATGGTCATTTCATAATGGTATGGATAATTATCCAACAACGCATTCATTAGATAATAAGCAGTAGGCCATGCAATTATATTTGAAATAAGCACCCATTTTGTCATCTCTTTTGAAAGCATTATTACAATGTCTTTAACCGGTGCTCCCAGAGCTTTTCTAATACCAATTTCTTTTGTTTTTTTCTGTGCAGAAAATGCTGCTAAGCCAAATAATCCTAAACAAGATATTAATATTGCGAATATTGTAAAAGATCTCATAATCTTACCCACTCTTTCTTCATCTTTGTATAGTGTTTGGTATCCTTCATCCAAAAATCCGTAATCGAAAACAAACCCGGGATTGTATTCTGCAAAAACAGACTCGATATGTTTTAATGTATTTTGAGTATCACTGCCAGAAACCCTTATGAAAATATACCTGTAATAATTAGAATTAAAATAAATTGCTAGTGGCATATTTTCCTGGTCAGCAGGTAAATGCAGGAAATCATCAATAACCCCAATTACAGGATATTTACTATCACCACCCCTCCCCAAGACTTTATCTGTAATTCCTTTATTTCCAATTATCTCAGCAAATTCTTTATTTATAACAATATTATAAGTATCACTCTCTCCACCACTTGTATCTGAACTAAACTCAGGTGAAAAATACCTGCCTTCCAATAATTTTATCCTAAACGTCTTAATAAAATCTTCATCAGCTGTCATTTGAGAAACTAATGGACTAACATTCGGATCTTTATCTTCCCATTGCCATCCACCTCCATTACTGCCAACGGTAAAAGGATTTGAATGAGATGTACGTGTAAGATTTACTATATTAGGATTATTTAACAATTCACTCTTAATCATATCATACCTGTCCATCATTTTACCCTGAACCTGTATGTATACCATATTATTCTTATCGAACTTCAGATCTTTATTTTTAAGAAAATCAAGTTGTTCACTTACTACTAATGTGCAAATAATTAATCCAATGGATAATGAAAATTGTATAACAACCAATACTTTTCTAAACACACCTCCTTTATTACCATTTCTTTTATCGCCTTTAAGAGTACTAATTACTTTAAAGGATGATAGTACAAATGCAGGGTATAGTCCGGCACAAAAACTGGTAAAAACCCAGATTACAACTAAGCTTGTAAGAATAGTAATATCCGAGTAGTCCATAACCAGCTCCTTACCTGCCATATTATTAAATGCAGGTAATAGTAATCTCACAATTATTAAGGAGAAGTTAAGCGCCAAAAAAGTAAAAATGAATGATTCGCCTAGAAATTGCCTGATCAATCGTTTCTTTGAAGCACTCATCACTTTTCTAACTGCAATTTCCTTTGCTCTATTTTCAGCTCGTGCAGTAGCTAAATTTGTATAATTAAAACAGGCTATTATTAAAATAAAAATAGCAATAATCCCGAATATTCTTACCAACTCAATTCTACCACCACCCTGAATATCATATAAATAAATTCTGGTAAATGGATTTAGAAATACTTCATTTTTATTATCCTCAGGATTTTCTTTCATCTCATCAAGAAATGTAACTGCCTTTTTCTCAAATTCTTTATAATCCACCTCAGGATATAATAGTGCAACTGTAAAACACCAATTATTCCTCCAGGTATCCAAATCTTGCCCAAAATCTTTTAGTTTTTCAAAAGGAATTAACAGGTCAAAAGAGAAACTTACATTCTTAGGAAAATCCTTAAATACTCCTTTAACTGTAAATGCAAATTGATCATTAATCATTAGTATTTTTCCCACAGGATCAATATCTCCAAAATACTGTTTTGAGGTTTTTTCTGAGATAATAATATTTTCTAATCCATCGGTAAAACCTTCCTTGCTACCATAAATAAAGGGACAAGTAAATATATCCAATAATTCAGAATCTCCGGCACCAACAGATTGTGTTAGCATTTTATCTTCAAAACTAACCAAACCCATATAAGCTCTATTATATCTTGCTGTTAATTCAACTTCAGGATATTTTTCTTTAAATGCAGGCCCCATAGGAGCCGGGCCAACAGAACAATCAAAATCTTCATCACCATAATGCTGCCAGTGTTGAACTAAATGTATTCTATCAACTTTCTCATGATAGGTATCATATGATAATTGATCTGTTATCCATAAATATAATAAGATAGTACAAGCCAAACCAAATGCCAATCCAACAATATTAAGAAATGAATATAATTTACTTCTTAACATTATTCTAAGCGATAATAGAATATTCTTTATAAACATAATATACAGTTTTTTAATTTCAACGTAAGGTTAGGCCAAAGTCGTACCAAAATAAGCTATATTCTGAATTTCAAATCATTAATCAGGAATTTTACATTTTCCAGTTACTAAAATTGATCCAAAATCATCCATCGAGTGTTCCAAAATCATCCAACTTGTTTTGTTCGAAATAAATTTAACCATAAATTTGATTAACTATAAATTTAAGGTGCATGAATAAAAAGGAAGGTACTATACTTATTGTTGATGATAATCAAAGTGTTTTAAATTCGTTGAATTTATTTCTGAAATATAAATTTGAAAATATAATAACATTAAGCAATCCCAATAATATTGTAAAAGCCTTAGATTCAAATGTAGTTGATCTTGTTTTATTAGATATGAATTTCTCGGCAGGTATTAATTCCGGGAATGAAGGTATTTATTGGTTAAATAAAATACAAAAGA
>DAOVYZ010000480.1 GCA_030635365.1 Bacteroidales bacterium | reverse complement strand
ATTTATACTAAAATTTTAGAAGTAAACCCAAAAATATATAATCTAAATAAACATCATTATGAGTAGATTAGAAACCACTTACCTGGGGTTAAAACTTAAAAATCCTGTAATAGTAGGGAGTTCAGGCTTAACCAGCTCTATAGAGAAGATAAAAAAGATCGAAGAAAAAGGGGCAGGGGCAATAGTTTTAAAATCAATATTTGAGGAACAAATAAAATATGAAGCAGGGTCAATGGCTAACGGATCAGATTCACCTGAAGCCTGGGATTATGTTAACTATTATGTGAAGAATAATACAGTTCAGGAATATTTAGATTTAATAAAAAAAGTTAAAGAAGAAGTTAAAATACCGGTTATTGCAAGTATTAACTGTGTTTCGTCTCAGGAATGGACGAATTTTGCAAAAAGCATTGAATTAGCAGGTGCCGATGCAATCGAAATAAATGTATTTGTATTGCCAAATGATAAGAATGCTTCGGTCGATAAATATGAAAGTATTTATTTTGAGTTAGCAACAAAACTTAAAAATATCGTTAATATACCATTTGCATTTAAGCTTGGTTCACAATTTACAAATCTTGTAGGGTTTGTGCAAAAACTAAATATTCCGGGTGTTGTCTTGTTTAATCGATTTTATGCTCCTGATATAGACATTGATAATATGAAGTTTACATCATCAGAAATATTTAGTTCTCCTGCAGATTTAAGAAATTCATTACGTTGGGTTGGAATTATTTCATCAATAGTTACTGATATTGATATTGCTGCTTCAACAGGTGTTCATGATGGGAAAGCTGTTATTAAGCAAATTCTGGCTGGTGCAACTGCAGTTCAAATATGTTCTACTTTGTATAATAATGGGATTGAATACCTCAATACTATTATTAGTGATATAGAAGCTTGGATGGCCAAAAAAGGATATAAAAGCATACAGGAGTTTCGAGGAATAATGAGCTATAAACAAATTGATGATCCTCTAGTTTATGAAAGGGCGCAGTTTATGAAATATTTTTCAAGCATACAATAGTAAAGAATCTTGTCTAATTGGCGGGATTTTTTTTTTATCTTTAATTATATTAATTAATTCAAAGAATAATGGCCTTTTATTATCTTTCGCATTTTCAACAAAACTTTCTAGTTTTATAAGGCACGTATTAGCTTTTTCAGGATCAACTTTTTCAAAAGTATCTATTAAAGTAAGTGCATCAAATGCAACCTGAAAATCTTCATGATTAATGAATACGTCTGTAAAGACTTCGATATAATCCTCAAAATTTAAACTGTTTTTCCAACAGGAAGAAACCAAATCAGGTAATATGTTACTATATTTCTGATTTTCAATTGTATTAATGATAATTGGAGAACAATCTTGAATTTTTAGATTTTCAAGAATTTTAATAATTTCATTTCTAATTATAGAATCTTTTGATACATTAAGTAGGTTAATTACATCAATAAGAATTTCCTTAGAACCCTGATTTACTATATATTTTAAAGTATCTAGAACAACTGAATTTTTGCCTGATTTTAAATTTTCTCTAATTTCTTTATAATTCATTATAAACAAGTTGATTAATCTTTATTTCTAAATTTCAAATAGTTGCAAAAATAGAACAAATCCTTTTAATAATTGGGTATTAAGGAATATTTTCATATATTGTAATCTTTAAATGCTTTTTTATAACAAACTCAAAAGTCTTACGTACAAATCTTATGTTTTCTGGTATTACAGTAAGATGTGAATTTTGTTTTTTAAAAAAAAGTGTTAATTTTACTACAAAATATATTTAAATTGGTAATAATTAATAGACTGTTAATTATGATTTTAAAATTATTACATCGTAAAACTTTGCTTTTTGGGGCGGTTATTATTTTGTTAGGAATAATAGCGGGTTGTGCTTCTGATAAAGGGAAAAGTAAGGATTCTGAGGAAATGGTAACCATTGATTCTTTAGAAATTGATGAACAACTTATTAAAGACGTAAAAACTGTAAAGGAAATTTTTTATTCATTGCCATCTCCCTTGGAAACAGCTATGATTTTAAAACAAGCTGGTGCCAAGTATAATGAAGAATTGCTTAATCCTACAGAAAATACTTCAAAATATGTTACTAATAGGAGCATGGCCTTAAACTTAGGTATATATACTACCGATTTAAGTTATGCCAGTTTATTTGACCAAACTCAGGCAACTATTAATTATATGAATGCCGCAAAAAAAATGGCTGAGGGTTTAGGAATACTTAATGCTATTGATGAAGATATTATTGAAAGACTTGAGGCTAATATAAATAATCGTGATGTTATAATGGATATCATCTCCGAAACGATTATGAATTCCAGTTCATTCTTTGAGGAGAATGATAGGCAAGCGATGTCAACAATTGTTTTAGTTGGAGGCTGGATTGAAGGTTTATATATTGCTACAAATTTAGTTGCACCAAGTGTTGATTTAAAGAATAACGAATTAGTAAATCGTATTATCGATCAAAAACTTACTTTAAATACAGTTCTTAGTTTATTAGGCGAGAATGCTGATAATGAAGGCATTCAGGTTATTACTACTAATGTTAATGAGTTAAAAACTATTTTTGATAAAATTAAAATTACAAACTCAAAAATAGAACCGGTTACTGATGAAGAAACGAATGTAACAACTCTGAAATCAGAAAGGGAAGTAACTATTGATGATAAGATTTTTGAAGAATTAAAAGATAAAATTCTGGTAATACGAAATAATTATATTTTATAAAATACATTCTGTTATGAAAAATATATATCAGATATTCATTATATTAACAATCTTGGCTCTTATACCATTTTATGGTAATGCGCAGTGTAAAAGTTTTGCAAAAAAGGTTTGTAAGTCAGAATTAGTACCATATATACACGACGGGAACTATAATGCAGCAATACTTACAGAAGGCGAATATGCAGAATTAT
>DAOVYZ010000445.1 GCA_030635365.1 Bacteroidales bacterium | reverse complement strand
ATTGCTGCAACAATATTTTCTTTATGGCTCATATTATTATCGTTTTGTACAAATTACTTGATTATCAAACTTTATATTTATTTTATCATATATATTCCATCCAACATTATTTAATCCCTGGTGATAGAATGCTTTTAGGTTTCTGAATTTTATATCGTAATTTTCAATACCTCCAAAATAAATGATATGTGCACCAACTCGTGGTATTAACTCAAATTCATATTCATCGTTAACGTATACCTGTTCAATTTGTGATCTCCAGAAATTGTCTTTATAAATAAATTTGCTGAGTTTATATAAATCGCAAACCAAGTGGTTCTTTTGCCAGTTTTTATCCCGATAGCTATCGGGATTATCACAATATATTTCTCTTGTCCTGTTTAATTCAAAATGTTCAATTATATTTCCATTAGCAATTAATACATGTGATGAATATTTGCTCGAGAGTGGCATTATTGCCCCTTCCTGATCAATATAATAGCTTTGCCCCTTTTTATTTATTACTCTGACTATTGGGTTACGTTGATCAATCTCAACCCTAATGTCTCCCTCTAATGTCACATAAACTTCAGAGTTCTTTACTGATGCATATTGTTTTAGCTTCCTTTCAAGGTCTTTAGTATTTATCGACATTACCGGTGTTCCTATTACATTCATGTCCGTTTCATGAAGAAAGTCCTCTATGTCTTGTATGGTAATAAATCCATTCTTTAAACTATCCAGAATTTCAACCTTAATATCAAGGCATAGAATTTTATTCCTTTTTTCTTTAATAAAACTCATTGATATAGCTATATAAGCTATTATTAAAGACCAAACTAATATGTTTTTTAGTTTTTCCATTTATGCCTTTGAATACAATTCTTTTATTGGTTCAACAAGTTCGTCTATATCTCCCGCACCTAATGTAATTAGTATTTCGGGATTCTTATTTTCCAGAACTCTAAATAGTTCTGTTTTAGTACACAGTATTTTATTTTTATTTTTTATTTTTTTATATATAACCTCGGATGTTATTCCCGGGATTGGTTCCTCTCGTGCCGGATAAATATCCAATAAAATTATTTCATCAAGTAATTCCAGACTTTCCGCAAATTCTTTGGCAAAATCTCTTGTTCGCGTATATAAATGTGGTTGGAAAATCCCGGTTATTTTTTTATTCTTAAACAATTTTTTTGCTGATTCAATAGATGCTTTTAGCTCTTCAGGATGATGAGCATAATCATCAATATATATGAAATCATCAGAAGAAATCTGATAATCAAATCGACGTTGGATTCCGTTAAATTTGCTCAAAGAATTATATATTTCGTCATTATGCACTCCTGAGATTGTTGCCATAGCTATTGCTGCAATGGCATTTTCAACATTTAATAACCCCGGGAACTGCAGTTTAAGCCCATTAATTCTGCCTTTTATTCCAATAAAATCAAAAATGTATAAGCCATTTTCTATTCGAATATTTTCAGCCCTAAAACTTGAATTGTTGTCCTTTAGGGAATAGGTATAGATTTCTATATCATCTCTATGGGGTGCAGTAAAATCCAAGTTAGATTTTATTAATAAATTACCGCCCGGTTTTATCTGATTTATGAATTGCTTAAATGTATCTTTTAAATCATTTTCATTTGAATAAATATCTAAATGATCAGCATCAACAGCAGTTATAATTGCATGGTTTGGTTTTAGTTGTAAGAATGATTTGTCAAATTCATCTGCTTCAACAACAACATATCGGCTATCCGTATCAACCAGGAGATTAGTATTGTAATTCTTTGAGATTCCTCCTAAAAATGCTGTACATCCCACTCTCGACTGCTTCATTAAGTGGGCAATCATAGTTGTTATGGTTGTTTTTCCATGTGTGCCGGCAATTGCTATACATTTTTTTTCTTCTGTAAGTATTCCTAATATTTCTGACCGTTTTTTAATTTCAAATTTCTGATCGTGAAAATAATTTAGTTCTTTATGGCTATTTGGAATAGCCGGGGTGTATATTATTAATGTATTTTCTTTATTTTTAAACTCGTCCGGTATTTGTGTAATATCATCATCAAAATGGATATGTATCCCTTCGTTTAATAAATCGTTAGTTAAAGATTTTGAGGCCTTATCATAGCCTGCAACATTTTTGCCAATAGTATTAAAATACCTTGCAATGGCACTCATTCCTATTCCTCCGATTCCCAGAAAATAAACGTTATGTACGTCTTTAATTACCATTTTAACTTCTATGATGTTTTATAATCTTCACTTTTATATTTGGTTATACCTGTCAGGTATTAATCTTTAACTTAATTTTAAAACTTCTTCTGCAATAATTTTTGCAGAGTCTGGTAAAGCCATTTTTTTAATATTATCTGATAATGATTTTATCTTTTCTTCATTTTTTATCAGGTTTAGTGCAGAATCAATAAGTTTCTCTTTTGCTTCTGAATCTTTAATCATAATAGCAGCATCTTTATTAACCAATGCCATTGCATTTTTTGCCTGGTGGTCTTCGGCAACATTCGGTGAAGGAACAAGTATAACAGGTTTCTTTACCAAACAAAGTTCCGAAATTGTCCCGGCGCCTGCCCTTGAAATTATAATGTCTGCCACGGCATAAGCCAAGTCCATTCTGTTAATAAAATCTAAAACTTTTATGTTTTTATAATCAAATTTATTTGCTGATTCTTTTGCTTCTTCATAATAATATTTCCCGGTTTGCCATAAAAGTTGTAATTCTGATTTGCCTATTTTATCAATATTTTCTATTACACTTTGATTTATTGTTCTTGCACCAAGGCTTCCCCCTATGACTAAAATGGTTTTCTTATTTTCTAATTCAAAATGTTTAAGTGCCTCACTTTTATTGCTAATCTTGTTTAATAAATCCTGGCGTACAGGATTTCCTGTCAATATGATTTTGTTTTTAGGAAAATACTTATCCATTCCTTCATATGCCACGCATATTTTTTTTGCCTTTTTTGCAAGCATTTTATTTGTGATACCTGCATATGAGTTTTGTTCCTGGATTAGGGTGGGTATTCCAATTTTATTTGCTATACGTAAAACAGGCCCGCTTGCATAACCTCCAACACCCACTACAACATCAGGTTTAAATTCTTTAATTATCTTCTTTGACTTTCTTAAACTACTAATCAATTTGAAGATGAAACTTATATTCTTAAATGTTAATCGACGCTGTAATCCGGCAACCGGTAAACCTATTATTTTGTATCCTGCTGCAGGTACTTTTTGCATTTCTATTTTTCCTAAAGCACCTACAAAAAGGAAATTAGTTTCAGGTTCAATTTCTTTTATGGCATTAGCAATAGAGATTGCAGGAAAAACATGGCCTCCTGTTCCACCTCCACTTATTATTATATTTTTATTCTTCTGTTTCACTCTCTGTTTGTATCCTAGGATTTATAATGAATTCTTCATTTTTATCAACTGTTCGACTTACACTTAAAATAATTCCAAATGCT
>DAOVYZ010000380.1 GCA_030635365.1 Bacteroidales bacterium | reverse complement strand
TTTGACAGGCAGGGACACCAACCTGCTTGCCAGCAGGCAAGAACACAAAATTTACACTAAAATCAACATTTATTTATATCATAGCCATTAAAAATTGAATCTTGTAGAAAAATATGGAAGAAGGCCTGAGCAACGATCAATCCAATTTTTTAGATTTAATACCCCAATTGATTTTTGAAATTGATAAGGATTTTAATATAAAATTCTTAAATCAATCGTACAAAAATATTCTAGGATATAGTAAAAAGGAACTCCAACAAAAAAATATAACTATTGATAGTTTATTTATTCCGGATGATTTAACTAGAATAAAAAAAAGCATTCAAAGCAATTTTGATGGAATAAAAGTTTCAGGAAATCAATATACAGTTTATGACAAGAACAAAGAGGAATTAATTTTAGAAATCAAAAAATGTTGTGTTAAACAAAATGGAAGTCCTGAAACTCTAAAATGCATAGCAACAAAAATTTCAGACAAGAATAAAGAAAATAATTTCAGACAAGCTTTTGACAACTTTCCTATCCCTTATCAATCATTAGATAAAATCGGTATTATAAATGATGTAAATCCTGAATGGATAAATAGACTTGGTTATTCCAAAAATGAGGCTATTGGTAAAAATTTCAAATCATTCATTTCAGGTAAGGATAAAAAGAATTTCGATAATGTTTATGCACAATACATCCAAGAAGGTGAAATTAAAAACACACCTGTTAATTTAATAACTAAAGAGGGAAAAATAATCCCGGTTAATTATAATGGGAAAGTTGAATTTACAACAGATGGTAAATTTATTTGTACACACTGTGTTTTTAATGATATAACACAACAACAACAAGTAGAAAAGAACTTAAAAGAATCCGAACAAAAATTTAGAGAACTAAACTCAACAAAAGATAAGTTTTTTTCAATTATTGCCCACGATTTAAAAAATCCTTTTAATGACTTAATGGGTTTTACACAACTACTAGGGATAAATATTGATAATTATGATAAATCAAAGATAAAACAGTTTGTTGACATAATACACCAAAGCTCAAAACTGGCTTACAATCTATTAGAGAATCTATTAAACTGGTCAAGATCGCAAACAGGAACTCTTAAATTTCAGCCTGAAAAAATTTGGGTAAACGAAATAATTAATGAAAATATTCATTTGTTAGAATCAACAGCTATTAAAAAGAATATTCAGATATATTCCGAACTGGATAAGGATATATATGCATTTGCTGACAAAAATATGGTAAGAACTATTATCAGAAACCTAATCTCAAATGCTATAAAATATACTAACCAGGGTGGATATATAAATATAAGTTGTTATTGCAGCAGAAAATCATGTAAAGTTAGTATTAAGGATAATGGAATTGGTATTGAAAAAGAAAATCTTGACAAAATATTTAAGATTGAGGAAGGTTTTTCGACTGTTGGAACTGAACGTGAAAAAGGAACCGGATTAGGATTAATACTTTGTAAAGAATTTATTAAAAAAAATGGTGGTAAAATATGGGTTGAAAGTGAGCCAAATAAAGGAAGCGCTTTTACATTCGCACTTCCTTTACCTGAGCCAGAATTCTTCGAATCAGAAATATAACCTATAGGTAAGCATTGGCGAGAGCCCTGCCTGGTAAATTATAACTTCTTCTTGTTTCTTTACATTATACCTGTTAAATAATGGATTTTTTCTATTTGTAATATTCTTAATATCTAAAGCGTATTCCTGCGAAGTTTTTTTACCATTCTTCTTATAAGATATCCTGAGGTCAACTCTAAAAAAATCATCCAATTGCTTTGTGAATGCCTGATCATCCAAATAGACTGTTCCATTATCAATCATCGATTTGTCAATATCTAATGGAGTATATCTTCTTCCTCCAGCTGCAGTAATTTTTGTATTTACAGCAAAGACTTTATTTTTTTCTTTACCTATTTGCCATTCTTTACCTGCTAAAGCATTAACCATATAATTACCATTAAAAGCAGTATTATATGTTTTTCCATCACTACCTGTATATTTTGAATCGTATAAAGAAGAAGTCAATAAATAATAGAAACCTTTACTAAGGAATCTTTCCAAAGTTATTTCAATCCCATAATTATAACCTGTTCCTTCATTTTTTACATATTCAAACCATGAACCCTGAAAAGTGCCATTATTTAACATAGAAGCCGATGAAAGAATATCAGCCTGAACAGGAGCATTAAAAATATTTTGATAATATACTTCCGCCTTTAACCTGCTGTTTTCAGCATAATTCCAATCATAGCCTAAGACAAAATGATGACTTTTAGTAAAATCCAAATCAGTATTAGGAGTAATATATGACCCATCGTTAAGTTCAACTTTTTCGTAATATGATAATATGTATGGTATTTGACTATGTAATCCATATGCAAAACTTAATGATTTATTGTTATTAAATGCCCAACTTATACCTGCTCTTGGTTCAAGAGATGACTTTTTATTTAATGCAAAATATTCATAATTTAACCCTAAATTAAATGTAATAGCATTGTTCATTTTATATTGCCAGTGAACATACGGTTGGTATAAATATGAATGCCCTTTATGGTCGCGTGAGATTTCAAATGCATCCTTTGATCCTTCGTATATACTATCGATTAAATTAAGCTCTATTCTTTTTGCAATAATACCCGTTTGTAAGTTATGTCTTGAATTAAATTTTTTATTTAATAAAAATGATGCAAAATAATTTGTTTATAAAAAATTCTCTCTGTAATAAGGAATAGGTTCCCGATTAGCATCTAATGAATCTAATCCATTAATTGATTCGTGGTAAGTATATGCAAGGTTTAATTTTGTATATGTATTCTCATTAATAATATATGTATGATTAAATCCAACGACACCCATTCTACTTCCACTAACTAAATCAGATTCCCAATCAGAATTGTTATAATTATCATCTTCCATTTCAGTTGAATCCTGTTCACTTTGCAAGAATTCAATATCACTTATACCCCCTAATCCAAAAACATTAAATGTACCCCATTTTTTTGTTGGGAAATTCATTTTAAAAGTTAAATCCTGGTATTCGGGAACACCCACACCTGTGCCCAAATCAACAAACATCATCATTACTGCCATCATAGAATATCTATAATTTATCATATATGATGACCTGTTCTCCCTTGATATTGGGCCTTCGGCTCCTAATTCAAAACCATTTAGCCCCACCTGAAATAAGAACTCATGTTTATCGTAATTTCCATTACGCATTTTTAAATCAAAAACTCCTGATAATGCATTACCATATTCAGCAGGAAATGCCCCGGTTATAAAGTCCGAATTTGATAATACATTATTATTTAACATACTAATCGGCCCACCTGTAGCACCAAATTGTCCATAATGATTTGGGTTAGGAATATCTACTCCTTCTAATCTCCACAATAAGCCATTAGGGGAATTACCACGAATTACAATATCATTACTAGATTCATCTGTACCCTGCACACCTGCATAATTAGATGCCATTCTTGCAACATCGCCGAGTGATCCCGCATATTTATCACTTTCCTCGACAGAAAAAGTTCTTGCACTAATTGTAGTTAATTTATTTATAGGCTTCGTTTTGTCCCTTTTAAAAATAAATACAATCTCTTCACCTTGTATTACCTGCTCCTCAAGCCCTATTTCAAGAATCATTTCTTTACCACTTAATAAATTTAAATTACTTAAAGTAGCTACATTATATCCTATATAACTAACTCTTAAACTAACTCTTCCAACTTTCACATTTTCCAACCTAAAATATCCATCAACATCAGTTACAGTACCTATTAATGGGTCACTATCGACCACAATAATATTTGCCCCTGGAAGTGACATTTTGTTTTCTATATCAAAAACACGCCCCTTAATAGTTTGTGTAATTTCATCTGCATATATTGGATTTATTATTAACAATCCCATTGCAATGAATAATATTAACTTTGTTTTCATATTTAATAGTTTTATTAATTTAATGGTCATATTCTAAAACTTTCACTAGTAATTTCGAATGATTAACTAAAATTATGCCACAAATATTTCTAACATAAAATTTTTATAAATAAATCTTAGATTCCATTTCTGAACTTTATCCATATATTTCTTTAAAATTCTTGGGTGTCAAATTTAGATGGCATATATATTTATATCAAATT
>DAOVYZ010000444.1 GCA_030635365.1 Bacteroidales bacterium | reverse complement strand
TTGGATTTTTTGTTCTTAAAGCAAAACTAATTATTTTTTTTATATATCCAAGACATTTCCAATAACTACCTATGACTATATAACAAAGGATGCATATATAAATAAAGCTAAATTTAAGTTGCCATCTAATTTTGAGTGATCGCTTATGATGGATAACAGAATAAATAAACAAGCCTGTTAAGTTTTTAAACAAAACAGGCTTTATATCAAACAACATTTAGAATTAAGGTTTTATAACAAACAAAACAAACATTTACCTTTTTATTACTTCAATTAGTTGATTTGATATTACAAAATTATCTAATATTATATCTGAAAATAAGTTTTCCTCTTTTAAGTTAGTAGTAAGGGTTTTATCGAGTCTTAAATTTTGCAAATAGTATTTCCCGAATAAAGAATTTATCATTTTCTGTATATCGTTTTTTGAATGAACAGATCCAACGATTGTTGTTCTAAATTCAAAATCACCATCTGAATTTTTAATTATACTTATTGTTTTTAAAATCTCATTTAAATCCTTATCACAAAACTTGTCACCTACCACTTGTTTGTATTTATTAAGCTCCAAAGTAGTTTTAATATCCATAGCGATATAATCTACTAGCTTTTCCTTTATAAGTTGATGAATCATTTGTGAGTTTGTTCCATTGGTATCTAACTTAACCAATAAACCCAAACGTTTTATTTTAGACAACAGCTCAGGTAAACCTTCATAAATTGTTGGTTCACCTCCCGTAATAACTACTGCGTCAAGCAAGAATCTGTTATTAAACAAATAATTTATAATTTCATGGTAATCAAATTGAGGACTTTGTCGAATCAATTCCGGCAACACCAATTCCGGGTTATGACAATAAAAGCACCTGAAATTACACCCTGTAGTAAAAATAACAGATGCTATCTTACCTGGAAAATCTATTAAACTTTGTTTTATGAAACCACCAATCTTCATTATTCCTTTTATTGCTTACTTTTATTGTTACTATTAAAAATCTCAAACTACAAATAGCAAAACACAATTAATTCCCAAATACAAAACCTAAAACAAAATATTTTAGTTAACAAGAATTGTCTCCTCAGGAATTTCATTCTTTTTCAGATCAAACTTGTCTTGTTTTGCATCAAACAGTTTGCGATCTGAAAACTCAGCTCTTTTCCCATCATTCCACTGATCAACAGGACGCAAGTAGCCTACAATTCTAGAATATACCGTACATTCCTGTTCCTTTCCTTTTGCAGCACATTTAGGACATAATTTGTATTCGCTATACAAATAACCATGCTCAGGGCAAATACTAAATGTTGGTGAAAGTGTTATATAGGGTAGCTTAAAGTTGTGTGTTACTTTTTTAATTAACTGCTTAACCGATTCAAGAGGGAGTTGTTTCTCACCCAAAAATGTATGAAATACAGTACCTCCTGTATATCTTGTTTGCAAATTATCCTGCAATCTTAATGCTTCAAATAAATCATCGGTAAAATTAACAGGCAGTTGTGTTGAATTGGTATAATATGGCTCTGCTCCTTTCTTTACTTCCTTTTCGTTGGCAACTATAATATCAGGATATTGCATCTTATCTATTCTTGCCAAACGATATGTTGTTCCCTCGGCAGGAGTAGCTTCCAAATTGTAAATATGCCCTGTTTCTTCCTGAAACTCTTCAAGCTTAGAACGCATAAAATCCATTACTCTTACACTAAATCCATATCCGTTTACTTCACCTAAACCAGAACCCATAAAATTCAGGCAACATTCATTCATACCAACAATACCTATGGTAGAGAAGTGATTATCCCAATACTTGCCATTCTTTTGGTAAAGATTTCTTAAGTAAAATTTAGAGTATGGATACAATCCCTGCTCTGTTAGTCGCTCAATAACTTTCCGCTTTATTTCTAAACTATTTTTAGCCAAATCCATTAAACGACTTAATCGCTGAAAAAACTCTTCTTCGTTTCCCGATTCATATCCCAACTTAGGTAAATTAACCGTTACAACTCCAATAGATCCTGTTAAAGGATTAGCACCAAACAAACCTCCTCCCCGGCTCTTTAATTCGCGCTTATCTAAGCGTAATCTGCAACACATACTTCGCACATCATCAGGATTCATATCGGAATTAACAAAATTTGAGAAATAAGGTATTCCATACTTTGCAGCCATCTCCCAAATTTGATCATACTCCGGGTTATCCCACTCAAAATCTTTAGTTATATTATATGTAGGAATAGGGAATGAGAAAACACTACCATTGGCATCACCTTCGAGCATTACTTCTGCAAAAGCCTTATTGAAAATATCCATTTCATGCTGAAAATCGCCATAAATATCTTCCAAAACTTTACCTCCAACAATTACAGGCTGATCCTTTAAAAACGAAGGAACTTTTAAATCAATGGTAACATTAGTAAATGGTGTTTGAAATCCAACACGAGTAGGAACATTAATGTTAAAGAAAAACTCCTGTAAACATTGTTTTACTCTTTCATAACTTAAATCATCGTAACGTATAAAAGGAGCCAGATAGGTATCAAAATTAGAAAATGCCTGTGCACCTGCTGCTTCTCCCTGCATAGTATAAAAGAAATTTACAATTTGTCCCAATGCAGTTCTTAAGTGTTTTGGTGGTTTGCTTTGTGTTTTTCCCTCAACACCTCTAAAACCTGTAAGTAATAAATCTTCCAGATCCCATCCAACACAGTAAACACTTACAAAACCTAAATCGTGAATATGAAAACTTCCTTTTTTATGTGCCTCAGCTATTTCGTTTGGATAAATCTGGTTTAACCAATATTGTGAGCTTAATATAGTTGATACATGTTGATTTAATCCTTGCAAGGAATACGTTGAATTGGCACTTTCCTTAATACGCCAATCATTCAATGAAATGTAATTCTCAATTATATCAATATTAGAGAAAATCTCTTTGGTATCGCGTATATTCTGATGTTGATACCTGTATATTATATACGCCTTAGCAGCTTCGAACTCCTGATTTTCAAACAAGATCTTTTCAACAAGATCCTGAATTGTTTCTACCGTAGGAACATTCTTTTCGGTAAAATCAATCTTCTCAACTACTCGTTGGCTCAGACTATTTGCTACTTCCCTGTTTGGTTTACTAACAGCCCTAAGGGCTCTGAAAATTGCAAATGATATTTTCTCAGGATCAAACGGAACAATACGTCCATCGCGTTTAATAATTGTTTTTTGAATTAAAGCTGCATTCATTTTCATATACATTAATTTAATTGATTAATAATACAGCTACGGATATTGATAAAGGAAGGGAACGAATTCCTGCCTTTGCTCTTCCTCCGAAAGCTACAGATATCTATTGGTAGGTCTTCTGGCTTGTTCTTTGTTTGATAACCTTCCCATTTCGTCCCATCGTTTATTGGAAGCAAAACAGTGGTATTTTTATCAAACCATTTTAGAACTTACAGCTGCGGGGACAGCTCCTGAATTTCTCGCCTAATGC
>DAOVYZ010000409.1 GCA_030635365.1 Bacteroidales bacterium | reverse complement strand
TATTAAAAACAAAAATATGATTTTTGCCAGGAAAATATATAAAGATTTGTTGCGATGGAAAGGATCATCCAGGAGAAAGCCCCTTGTAATCAGAGGTGCACGGCAGGTAGGTAAATCTACCTTAATAAAAGAATTTGCTAAAGAATATGACCTGTTTGTAGAGTTAAACCTTGAACGGGAAGAAGACAAACAGCTTTTTGAAATTAATAATGTTAAGGATATATTAAATGCCATTTTCCTAAAAAATAACATGGTAATTGCTAATAAGAGTTTTTTGCTATTTATTGACGAAATTCAAGAATCACCAAAAGCCATTAAGTTGTTGCGTTTTTTTTATGAAGATATCCCAAACATTCATGTTATATGTGCCGGTTCACTATTGGAACATGTAATTAAAGATATATCGACCTTTCCTGTTGGCAGGATACAACAAATTGTTCTTCACCCGTTTGATTTTGAAGAATTTGTAATGGCTAAGGGAAACTTGCAAGCACTTGAATTACTTAATGAAATTCCCATAAAGGAATATGCCCATAGTACTCTTTTAAAACTTTTTCATGAATATGCAATCATCGGTGGAATGCCGGAAGTGGTAAAGACCTATATTGAAAGTAGTTCACTTAGCGAAATAACCGATGTATATGAAGAGATATGGCAAACCTACAAAGATGATATTGAAAAATATGGAAGGAACAGCTTGGAAAAAAAAGTCTTACGCCATATCATTAACACTGCAGCGCATGAAAAAGATAGAATCACGATGGCTGGCTTCGGGAATTCAAATTATAAAAGCAGAGAAGTTGGAGAGGCTTTAAGGGCTTTGGAAAAAGCAAGATTAATTCAAATAGTTTATCCTACAATCAGTACAAGCTCACCACAGGAAATTGACTTCACCCGAAAACCGAGGCTACAATTCCTTGATTCAGGCTTATTAAACCATGCAGTAGGGATACAATACCAGTTAGTAGGTATCAATGATTTAAATGATTTTTATCGTGGCAGAATTATTCAACATTTAGTATTCCAGCAAATTCAATCGCAGAGTTCAAAGCTTGGCCATACCCTCCATTTTTGGGTTAGAGAAAAAGCAAATAGTAGCTCTGAAATTGATATAATTTACCAACACGGCAAATACCTTATTCCTATTGAAATAAAATCAGGCTCTCATGGAAGGCTTCGTTCCCTTCACCAATTTATCGAAAAATCAGATCATCCATTTGCAATAAGATTATTAGCCAATACTGTTTCAATAGAAAAAATTAATACCCCTGGAGGCAAACCCTACATTCTTCTAAATCTTCCTTACTATTTGGCAACACGTATCCCTCAATATGCAGAATGGTTTGTGTTAAATTATATGGATAAATAATTTTGATAAAGATTGTGACATGGTATTTATTTTTAACTTGTCCTTACACGACGTTTTTTATTCTATGTATAATTAGCCCAAGGCTTTGCCTTTGGGCTAAAATAAGTTGCTACTTCGTGGCGCAACACGATTTTATATACTTGTGTATTAACTCAAGATACCGATTAGAAAGTAATTGAAAGCACCATCGAAAAAAACTCAACAAAAAGCCAGCTTATTTATATAACGGTAATTCTGGCTTTTAAAGACATTTTAATTTATTAGCAAAAATAAAATAACTAAATTTGTATTAGCAAAATTATAACAACTTGGGAAATAAAGAATTTTTAAAATATTTAGACAAATATAGTAATGAACGAATTAGAATACGGATAAGTGTTGTACAAGGAAAAGTTGTTGATGTTGTAGTTCAATATGAAACTTTTATAACAGGGAAATGGCATCCTATTGTCAGATATGATTGTACTCACGGATTTTTTCACAGGGATGTGTTATATCCAAATAAAGAAACGGACAAACAAGTTATTGAATTTGATAAGCTTGAGACAGCATTATCTTATGCAGAACAAGACTTAAAAGACAGATGGGAATTTTATAAAAGCCGGTACTTAAAAAAACTTAAGAAATGACAAATAAAGAAACAGTTAATAGAAACATTGGGTTGACGTTTGATTTTGTTAAACAAATAATTAAAAATTCAAAAATGATTGATGAAATTCAAGATAATTCAACGATTGAATTTTTACAAAAAGATTATCCGGAGAGAGAAAAGACAAGAAAAATATTGCCAGACAAGTTTATAAAAGTAAAAAGAAATTTTGAAATGATTTAACATTTTTCACTCTGCTGCTAAACCTCCGATGTTTTTAAAACATCGGAGGTTTTCTCTGAAGTAAAAGTATTATTCAGAAAATTTAGATTTAAGTATATCCTTAAATCCGCAGGTATTTGTTAGTTGTATTGGTTTTTAGCAACTTAACCCTGTCAGGATTTAGTTAATAAAGTGCATGGCGAATTGATATAACTTGCTATTTATCAGAATAATCCTGACAGGGTTTGCGGATATTAGATATATTAATAATATCTTCTTTGTCTTTTAAACGATCTCTTAAATGGTCATTTTCTATTTGAAGTTTTTTGAAATTATTGGTAAATTTAACAAAATTAACAAACTCCTGGAGGAAGAAAAAACAGGAAATGCAAATAAATTTGCTGTTAAAGTAGGATTATCAAAAAGCCGGTTATACGATTATCTTGATTATTTCAAATCGTATGACATTAAAATTGAGTATCAGCCAAAAAAAGATTCTTTTGTTCTTGAAGAAGGTGTAGAAATAGAAATACTACACCCGGTAAGGGTTTTAAAGAATAATGAATTAATCTCAACAGGTGGTGGTGAAAAAATAATTGCAAGAGTCCGAGGAAATCGGACAGGCTGGTGCTTATCTTTAGGCTTAAATCAGGTTTTAGTTGAAAGCATGAACAGTAGCAAACCAATTAGCGCGCAATGGTAAACTGCCGGATAAGCACAAGCTTAAACCTGAAAAAATTACCGAATGGGAATAATGTTCGCACAGGTATAAATATTATCATGAAGATAATGCCGGAAACAATTTAAATTACTAAATTTGTTTTTATGAAAGCATCCGTACAAAATAAGGAGCAATTACTTTCTTTGTTAATACAAAATAAATACATTATAAAGGATTATGGAGTGAAAACCCTTGGTGTTTTTGGTTCTTTTGTTAGAAATGAGCAGAATGCCCAAAGCGATATTGACTTACTTGTTGAATTTGATCCTGAAAAAAAAACATATAAAAATTTTATTAATTTAATTTATTATCTGGAAGAAATATTTGGCAGAAAAGTTGAATTACTTACTCCTAAATCAATAAGCCCTTATATTGAACCATACATAATGAAAGAAGTTGAATATGTCTCTATCGCATCTTGAATTTGTACGTCATATATCAGACGAAACAAATTTTATTCTTAAAAACACAAAAAATATAAGCAAATCGGATTTTTTGCAAGATGCTGTTTTGTTAAGAGCTGTAATCAGAAGCCTTGAAATTATTGGAGAAGCAAGCAAAAAAATACCTGAAAACATTAAAACAAAATACCCCGAGATTTTCTGGAAAGAAATGGCGGGGACACGGGATAAACTAATCCACCATTATTTCGGAATTGATTATGATATTTTATGGGATATAATAATTAATGAGCTTCCTGACTTGACAGGCAATATAAAAAAGTTAATAAAGCAAGAAAATATTTAACCGTTTTTTCTACAGAATGTTATGTGGAACAAGTTGTGAACACTCTGTATTTCTATGCGGTTAAAAAAATAACAAACAGGTATAATGCTAAACCTCCGATGTTTTTAAAACATCGGAGGTTTTCTCTAAAATAAAAGTATTATTCAGCAAATTTAGATTTAAGTATATTAATAATATCTTCTTTGTCTTTTAAACGATCTCTTAAATGGCCATTTTCTATTTGAAGTTTTATTTTTTTATTTTTATATTCAAGTA
>DAOVYZ010000001.1 GCA_030635365.1 Bacteroidales bacterium | reverse complement strand
TCAGCACCTTTTAAGGAATCTTTGTATTTGCCTATATTCTTAGTACTATCATTAAATGCTAGGCGTTGTTCATTGATTTGGGTATTTGTTTCACCTAATTCTTCATTTAACCGGGCATACTCCTCCCGGCCTTCTTTTGTTGCCGTTGTTTGATTGGTAATTGCTTTATTTAATAATGATGCTTTTGCCTCTAATTGTGCAAGGGAGTTTGTTTCTGAATTTATTAACTTAATGTTTGAAGTTCTTTCTCTTTTTTGCTTACTTAATTCAACAGAACTTTCAGCAATTACTTTATTGTTTGTTTTGATTTTAGTATTAAGTTTATCAACTTCTTTTTCGTATTTATCTGAAGATATGGCACCATCCTTATATAATTTATTTAAATCCTGTTGATCTTTTTTAAATTGTTTATTCTGTTTTCTGGCTGTAGCAATCCTATTACCTAACTCCTCGATGGAATCGGTCAACTCATCAACTCTATTTTCGGCTGTTTTTACCTCTTTAGAATCAACTTGAATATCTACTATAATTTGTTCATCTGCCATTTTTAACCGCCTTTAAATGTCATATATGTATTTATTACAAGCATTATAAAAGTGCCCACAATACCAATATAAATTGCAATCTCTCTTTTTGTGACTTTTTGTTCGCCCTCTAATTCGCTAACCCTTTTATCATTTGTTAACATGTAATCAGTCAATACCCGAATAACCGTTTTTATTTCATTGGTTATTTTTTCATTAATTTTTTTTAATTCAGACCTGACTTCATTTTTGAAAACATCATTTTTTTTTATATGAGCTGTTAATATTTCTTTTACCTGGTAATTTTCTTTATCACTCATTTGTTTCAGTATTAATATTTGCCATTTTATTAAATAAGAATTTCGTTTTAAAAATTCTATTTTTTTAAATTCTAACTTTTTTTTATAAAAACAAGAATAAATTGTTAAGCCTAAAAAAATTCCGCTTAATATATTTATTTTTTGCTCCCAAAGAAAACTAATAATACTATTGTCAAGCAGGTGAACAATTGCAACCATGATCCATCATTAATATAAAGCCGGGCGTCACTTATTTTTGCTAATTGCAGTGTAATTTCAACCCATTCAACAAAAAACCAAAAGCAAACTCCTGCTAAAATTGCTTTTGATGCTTTGTTTTTTCCTATCTTTATAAATATTATTACAATTAATATTAAAGTAAATAATTCATTAAAAAAATAGTACACCATATCATCCCAGTAAATGCGTGTTTCTATTCCATTTCGTATGTAATGACTGTGTATTTCACCTACAAAAAGCAAATGAAAATACTCAGCCACTACAGCAAAAACAAGAATTAAAAACGCAATTCCTTTATTTTTCAGAAAGCGCATTTATTTTATCTTCTAATATTGCAATTTTATTAACAAGAATAGCAATAGTTATTCCTAATTTTTCATCAAATGTTCTGTTTTTTGTTGCAATTTCTATTTCATTTAATAATTTTTCTGCCCCTTTGTTTGGTGGCTTGATTGGCGGATCTGGCATAATATAAATATTTAGTTAATAATAAATTACGTTTTTAAAAGTTTTACATCTGTTAATTCATTATCTGAGTAATTACCTACATTCAAAACATAAAAAACAGATTTTTTTTGTTGTAAATATACCAATTTTGTAAAGTCAAATAAAAAGTAATCTGATTTATTAAGATTAAATTTTGATTCTGTTATTTCACCCCTTTGGATTGCGGCTATAAAATTAGAATAAAAAGTTGATAAAACATTATTTCCGTTTAAATTTTCAAATCTGGCAACTGTGTAACTACTAATTGATTCATAATAGCCAATTAGATTGTTTATTTCATTAATCCGCTCAGTATCATCATAAACAGTATTATCAATCATTGTATCAGTTATTTCAACTTCTGGCGAGGCTGCAAAAATTGATGTATAAATGTCTATTGTATCCGGAATTGTTTCGTTATCAATTTCAAATGAGCCGCGCCCCAAATTAGAGGGTTTTAAATCTGAATTATTATAAACAAAATAATTTATTTTACCATAACCAAGTAAAGGCATTTCGCTTTCAGTATCTTCAATAAACTTTTCACTCAAATCAATTGCACCAAGTTTTGATAATGAAACAACTGAACTAATATTTATTACTTTCTTAAAATTATCTGTTGTAAAAAACCCGCCTATTTTTACCAGGCAATTTTTAAACAATTCCTTTTGAATAATATCCGGCAAATTATCATATGTCTTTACTTTAAAATCAGTAAAAGTTGCTGTTGACATTGATCCGAAATCGTTTTCACTAATGATAGTATAAATAAGCCAATCAGTAAAAGCAACGTTGCCGGTTCCAATTAAAGAAACAGTTATTGCATCTCCTGCAGTAAATTCATTGCTTGTTAAATCATGATCAAAAGCACCCTTATTTAATACAAAAGTTTGTGTTTGTGGATCCGTTCCGGTTACTGAAATTTGCAATATGAAATCGTTGTCGGCATCAGCATTGCCCCGGAACCTTAATTTTGTATTGTAGGTAATATTTAAAATATCTACTCCGGTCAATGAATCTGTTTTGATAAATACAGGGCTTGTTAAGTCAAAATTGCCGGCTGCTAAACTTGCTGTGAATGACTTTTCATAAGATGTAAATACAAAGTCGTTTTTAGCTGATATAATAAGCGTATCAAAAAAATCAGCATTAACACCTAATTCATAAGTCCACCCATTGGCTAAAAACATTCCTTCAATTAACCTTTGAACTGAAAAAAAAGGGCGTGAAAAAGCCAAATTCCCGGAAAGAATATTCTTTGCAAGTATCTTTTCTTCATGCATTGAGCTTGCGCTCCAAATCCATGCAGAACTATTTAATATTTTTAAAGTTGTATAAGCAGACGAATTAAATGTAAAATCTGAGCTTTCAAAATCTAAAGCATTTAATTTGTCTTTTAAGTTTTCAAATAATTCAAAGCTGCTATCTAAAAGCTGTAATTCGTATTCCTTACTTTCATTAAATTTGAGTAGTTTGGCAATACCTGAAGAAACAATTTTACCGTTGTCTTTATAAGTATATGTATATAGTTTTGAGAATTTTTGCCCTGTAATATCAGGCGAAAAAGGACGGAAAAATATTGAATTTAATAATGATGTTTCCGGAAGTGTGACACGCTCAGAATAAGGAATATCTTTTGTTATCCAATCTTCAAAAGAATAACCAGACTTTGAAAATACGAGTTTATTATTCCCAAGTTCAACAATTTCATTATTGATTATTAATTGTGCCATTCATTACAAACTATTATATAATTACTAAAAAATTATCATGAAGGGAGTCGAACCCAAAGTTCAGAGACCAGAACCCCGCGTGTTGCCAATTACACTACATGATAATCTTTTATCTCATTATTTTTTCTTCAACTTCTGCAACCTCAAGCTCCAAATCATATCTAAATTGTGATTTTGGCTTTTCAATACTATCTGTTAATATTGCTAAATTTGAAAAAGTCCCATCCTTAAAATATCTTCTTACAACTAATGCCCTGGTAATATCGCAAATTGTATCAAATTCATTTTCAGTTAGATCTTCAGCAACTATCTCAATGCTCTGATTTGCATTCCTGTAAAGCTTTGTTATGTTTTCAGATTTAGTATTAACAACCTCACCATTTATATTTTTTTCTTTGGTGAAATCTTCAAACAACCAATTATAAACACCACCATCAACACCAAGCCAAACAAGATAATATTCGTAGGCTTCTGCATCTGAATTATCAACTGAATCAGGTCGTATATATTGACAGACTTTACTAGCTATTAATGCCATTTATTTTTCAATTATTTCAATGTTATAAAGTGCTTCTACAAGCTTCTTTTTCAATCTGAATAGTTGATAAGCAGAACCCTTTTTTAAGCCTTTAATATCAATTATTTCTGTGTGCTTATCTGCATAAGTAACTTTAAAATCAGCTTTATAAAAGCCTATCTTTTTACCATTGATAATTATATCAAATCTTGGTTGTAATGCTATATTAATGACCCTTTCACTTTCTTTATTAGCCTTTTTGAGCATTAATAATTTTAAATAATAAAGCCCTTCTTTCTTGCTATCGAATATAATCCCGCTTATAATTATTTTTTTAGCGTTAAATTTATTCATTAGTTTTCAAATGTGAATCTTATGAATATTTTATCGTGACTGGCTCTCCTTGTAATCTGATCTAATGCATTATGCTGGTTAATGATCGGGTGCAAACACATATGCTCAATTCCACCAGAAAAAGACTTATATTTATAATAAAGTCTTGTTTTATATAAAATTTCCATTGGCTTAAATGAATATGAATCATCATAAGCAAACATGTTAAAAATCTGCTGTTCAACATGAAATCTCTTTATTGAAAAATCTGCAATTATATCACAGTACAAAACATTACCTGATTCATATTGTATAAAATAGCCATCATTATTTAAACTATATTTATCATTTAAATAACCCATTTCAATATCACTTTTTATTTTTATTTGAGCTATTGAAAAAGACTTTAATACAATGGATAAAAACAATATTAAAATTATTTTTTTTATCATGGTAAATATTCAATTACAACATAGCCTCTGTTATAAGATGTTTTATCAAATTCCACAGAATCATACCATCCGCCTGTTAATCTTGATAATACGATTGTAGTTGCGTTAGTAGCATAAGCTCCGGTAATAACAGGTGTACCAAATGCACCTGGATTATCAGCAACAAACAAGTCTTGACTAAGTGGATCAAGGCTACTGTCGTCATCGGCAAAAATAGTGGCTTTTACACCTATTATTTTAGTCCAATCACCAATACTATGAGTTACTGCCAATATTACCGTGGCGTTCATATCCCAATCACCAATATCAACTTTCTTTTTGAGCGTTCCACCATTTACATCTGCTAATTTGTTTGGTGTGATAATTTTTGTATCTAAAGCTAATGCCTGTGCTTCGGCTGTTGTAGCAATTTCCAAACCGCCTTGTGTTGTCTCTGATGCAGGCGCGCTATTGTCTATATTGATAGAATGAACATAAATGTTACCGTTTTTATTGAAAACTTCATAAACAACCAGAGTTGCTGTACCGTCTATATAATCCTTCCTAATAGAAACATCTGTTGCACCGGTAAATGAAATTGTATCGGTCGCTCCCTTTGTAATTGATAAATATTTAACATCACCATTTTCAATATTAGTAAAAGAAACGGCCAAATTTACGGCAGTTGTTACTGTTGCCGTGTCTTTGTTTGCATAATTGATGGTTACAAGACCAGCTGCCTCTGTTTCGGTTGCAATTATATCTTTACGAAAAACAGCACTTTCATTTACACTATCATTGAGCAAGGTAATATGATTAGCGAGCGTTAAAGTAGGCACTAATGCAGCTGTAACTGCTGCTTTCGTTTCTGTTCTGTTTCCTACTGCCATAATTATTTATATTAAGTTGAGTAATCTGAGTCGTTATAATCTCCTGTCAAATAATCGGCTGCACTCGATGAATTAGCATTGAACTTTATAAACCGTGTGCTGTCTTCAATTATCTTTACATTGTCATTGAAATTAGATTGCAATATCCCAAAATCATCAGGTTCAAAATTAGTCAATACATTATCAATTATTATATTATCCTGATTAATATCAAGCTCGTCAAATGTAACCGCAACCCTTTCACCAACTGAATTTTGAAGAGAATGTAATATGTTCAAAAAGAACGGATAACCTTCCCACATTTTGGGGGTTTCAAATTCATTAGTGAAATCTTCAATTTCTGAATTTTCAGCTGCAAATATGATAATAATAGGCTCCTGGTCAACTAATATAAATGATTGTGCATCATCTTCACGCCATACTTCCCGGTACATTGCTTTACATTCCTGGCGTCCGTTTGTGATTTCCTGCGATGTTGTTTCGATTTCATTTTTCAAAAAGTCAACCAACATTGATGTGTTTACCTCAACTTCTCCATTAGGATTCCCATCATTTTGCAATAGTTGGGGGTAATTTTTTACATCGTTATTGTCAGGGCTTACTAACTTGGATTCTAAAAACCAGTTTTGTTTATAATTACAATATCCACCTGTTGAGCCTTCTATGAAATCTCCTTCAACTGTAATTTCAGTGTTTGGGCTGCTGAAAACAACAGTTATAATCTGATAACTATTATCATATGTAAAAGTTACACCTTCGGAAAATAAATAAACCCATTCGCCTACATTAAGGCTGCTGGTAATGTCTCCGGCAATTGAAATGAGTATCTTATTATTTGCTCCCTGGGTGACATCTACAACAACAGCATCTTCACGCTTGAAGTCTAATTCAACAGCCTGAAAACCGGCAAAGATATTCCTAACTTTGCCAGACGAAGTTATAACCGGGTATGATGTTAAAGATACAGACATTCATTTATGAAACATTGATATAAACGTCAACAATGGCAACATAACTATTAGCTACATCGCTGTAAAATTCTTCTGTAAATATTTGATTGTTTCTAATGTCTTTCCAATCAATATTGTAAGTGATTGTTGCAACTGCTACATCCATATCGTTTGTCAATAAATCGGCAACCTGTTTTTCAATCCCGATTGTTGCATCCGTCCTGATTTGATCAAAAGTTGTTGCTTTTGTTGAATCTTCAACCGTTGCTTTTAAAACCGACAAAGATAAATTTTCATAAGTTGGTTGAGAGCTTGACAAATTTGAGCCGCCTGGATCAGTAAATCCCGAAGGTGTTTTTGTTGCATCTAAACTAATTTTTGTTGCTTGTGCTGCTAGTGCCATAATATTTGTATTTAATTTATGTTAATTTTTATCCGTTTACTATAGGGGGTTCATACATATAACCTATGGTTAATGCTACTGACGCCACACTGTCATTAAAATCATCATTGTAATAATCTTCAAATTTAGAGCCTTTTGGCATCCAGAAAACCCGATCTTTAAATTCAATTTGAAATTCTTGAGGCGCTAAAGAATCATCAATTACAATTCCTATAACTTTCATATTCTTATCTTCGATATATATTGATTCGCGAGCTAAACCTCCGGAAGCACTATCAAATATTCTTAAAAGAGTATTGATAAAAACATTTTGTGTGCTAAATATATTAAACATCAGATTATTAAATTCTCCTACAGCTGTGATTGCAGTTGCTTCATCGGGTGCAGTAAAAGCATAGCCATTATCATAATATTGAGTTGCAAGTGATGGGTCTGTGCCCAATATACTAACATCAGTATCAATATAATGCAATGTTATAGCATAATAATTACCAATTGTAAGCAATGTATTATCAGGAATTTCCAATGCCACACCAGCCACATAGGTAGTAAGCGCATAACGCCGGGTGCCACCTACTAATGATACAATTATTTCATCAGCTACTACGCCACCATTTAAGCCCCTGTCTCCTAATTCAGTGTATTGATTACCATCGTCAATTGATGTCACGGCAGTTACCGGAATATCTGTCCCCATATCCCAAAGTTTAGCCATTATTTGGCCTGGTGGTGGAGTTGCTAAAAGAGTATCAATATATGCAAAAGCACCATTCTTTTTCCCAATAACTCTATAACCTATTTTTGTAATTGCTGTCACATCAGTTGTGCCTCCGTCTTCTGTCATTGCAGCCTCAAATACATCAATGTGATGCCAGATATTAATTGTATCAAATGTTATTTCAAAACTTTTAGTATTAACACCATCACCAATAAAAAATGCAACTATTGCTCCAGTTAATCCAAAGATAGTACTTTGCTGAAAATCAAATTCAAAAATAAAATCAGTGTAATCAGTGGAAGTAATTGTATCTACCCATTCACCATCCAAAAGAGTTAAAGGTAATTTCATTGATTTTGTGCCACCAGAAACAATAACGGTTTCAAGTGTTGCTTCATCTGTACCACCTTTTACCCAAACAGCTTGTAAAGCTCCACTATTAGCATAACTTTCAAAATTATCAAGAGAAACACCTTCGGCACTTTCCATAGTTAAGGCAATACCATTTATATTATCTTCATTAAGCTTAAATATTTGTCCGACTATTGTACTAGCATCAACAACAGCCTGAATTTCTCTCGAGCTTTCAACATGCTCATTCAATACTTGAGGTCTTAATCTGAATTTATTTAATTGTCCTTTATTTACAGCTTTTAATACTGAATTACTTTTTTGATGAGTATAAGATGCAGGTATATTGTTCGGATTAACACCAACTTGCTTATATACTAAAGTATTTAGAAAAAACTTAACGTCTGCATCACTTGTGTACGCAGTTCCATTTTCATCTTGAATATTACTATAAATGCCTAAATCATAAGATTGGTTTTCTATCCCATCTCTAGCAGAATAATTATTGCCTTTTGGATTCCAATCAAAATGTGCAGGATTAATTACAAGTGTTTCAGTTGTAACCCCTTCAATATTGATCGCTCCACCTGATAAATAAATTTTTGTTGCCATTATAAACCGTATTTGTTTTTAATATGTACTTTCTTAAATCTGTCAAGTCTCTGCCTGATAGTTGCAATTGTCGATTCTCTTAAAGCTTCATTTAAATTTTTTCGTAAAGTTACAATTTTTTTGTCTAATTCTATTCCTTTTCCTTGATTTATGAAAATTGTCGTGCCAAGATCGGCTATTTTCTTACTGATTACATAGACTATTCCGTTAAATTCTGGATCACTTGGTGAAATTCCCAATTTACTTTCAACCCACCTTGCAATCGGTGCCCTTGGTGGGAATTTACCCGGTGCCCGTCCTGTATCCAAAAACTCAATATAAAATATACCTATTGATTGTACAAAATCTTTACCATGTTCAACAAATAAAGAATTTGCAGCCTCTCTTGTGTCAGAAATATCTTTGCTGTTTAGAGCATCTCTAATCGAATCGTTAAACTTTTCAACCTCTTGGATTACTATTTCAATTTGATCGTTCATTTATAAATTCATTATCTAAAGACCAGATATTTGATTCAAACTTTAATGCTCGTTTTTTCTTTCTATGCTTTGTAATTATCTTAAATGCACAAGCTGTCAATAATCCCGACCCTATAGTATAACTCATATCTGATAATGATAATTCTTTGCCTTGTGAGCAATCAATTATTTCTTTGCCCAATGCTGCAAATGCTGAAGACATCCAAGCAGCCCTAAAAGCTAAGTCAATGTCATTTGTTTTGCGATTAACTAGAATAAAAGTACCTGCACTTATCCCGGTGCCTGCTAATACATGATAAGCCTTATCCTGTTTAAAAGAATAATCTTCACTTAGTTGTATTTGAGCATTTATTGTAAATGCAAACAAGAATAATATTGTTATTAGTTTTTTCATGTTTCTGCATGTATTAGATCTATTTCGTCTTGTGTTATTACTCTGTTATAAATTCTCATATTATCAATTGTACCATTCATTCTGAAAGACGTTCCTGTTCTCGTCAGCAGATCAAAGATGTAATCATTATTTGCCACTAATGTTTTTGCAGTATCTTGCTGTATTCCATCAATATAACAGGATACAGATGTTCCATTTCTTGTTATTACTAAGTCGAAATATGTATTAGCAGATGGAAGGATGGCGCTGAAGCTTAAAATATCACTGCCCGTTGCGCGATATTGAATTTCCGTGGCATTGCGCACATAAATAAAAGTATTAACCCCATCATTAAATATTATATTCCCATAAACTACACATTTTAATCTAGCAGTAAATGAATGAACCTTTGCTGCGTTAATAGAACTTGTTAGACCCATATAATCCGATTCTGCATTATCAAAAAAATAGGCACTATTAGGATTTCCTCCTTTATCCGCTACCAGCGCAGCTCCAAAATTAACACCATCGTTACCTCCTACAATATCATCAGTATTGCCTAAAAAAGGCCAGTAATTTAATTCAGGCACAGGAATACCCGCTTCAATAACATATTCCACCTCAAAACTATCACCAAAATTATCAGTAACAATAATTGTTTGATTAGGATTCACACCTAAAGGAATTAATATTGAAGTTTGTAAGGCTTTCCATACACCATCAACCATAATTGAATTTATTACAGTTGTACCAATCTCAGCACCCCAATTAACAGTAAATGTAACTTGTGTATTAGAATTTATTTTTGCTTCAAAATCAAAAACCGCAACATTCCCAAAAAAAGAATTTGTAACAATTCCGTTTCTATATTCTACAATAGGCCTCTCTGTTAATGTTAATTTATCCAAAAAACTTCGTATTCTATATGATAGAGAAACCTCCCAACTATGTGAATCAATTTGTTTTGTGTTATCTTCATTTAAAAAAACAGGTGTTCGGAAAATAAATGGTTTGTTTCCTGTTGTCAATATTTCAACTATAAAACCAAGTCTGTTATTTCTTAAACTTTGGGTTATTCCCGGCACATCATTTTCAATTCCATGTAATAAAAAGGTAAACTCATCATTGTAATTCTGCTTATAATTGCCGGAATTATCTGTTATACGTTCCCATTTAGGTAATTGATTAATATCATTTATTATAATAAAAGGCTCAACGGGTGAAACTAAAGCAATTTCATTTTCATTGGACGGATCAAGATACCTGTATATTACATCTTCATTAATATACAATGCCATTCTTTGGATTCCTACTATTTCAACATCAACCGGTAATATATCTGGATTATTCGTTAAAATAGTTTCTAATAATATTAGCTTATTTAAAAAGCTGGGAATACGGTAAGATAATGAAACTTGCCAGCTATGCGAGTCTATTTGCTTTGTATTGGCATTATTCAGGAATACAGGAGATTGAAAAACATAGTTTTGATTGCCTGTTGTGAGTATTTCAGCAATATAGCCTACCCGGTTATTTCTTAAATCTTTTATTATTGCTGGTATTTCATTCTCAATACCATTAACCATAAACTTAAATTCGTCACTATAATTTTGTTTATAATTTCCAGAATAACCTACATTTCGCTCCCATTTTGGCAGCAAAACAGGATTAGAAATAGTATAACTGCCTGCACCGTCAGCTATTAAATTGACCTCGTTTTCATTTGAAATATCAGGCCGTATTAATTGAATACCACTATTTGGATATAATGATATGCTTTGAATGCCTTGTATTTCATTTATGCAATTTGCCATAAATTAAGGTGTGTAATCACAAATACGTTCACCACTAAACACAACGGTCAGCTGGACACTAACCCCGGACATCGTACCATTATTAGCCCTCAAAATTGGCCTTGGTGAAGTCCATTTTAATTTTTCTCTTATTTCTGGGAATAGGTTATTTTTTAATGTTATGTAGCTAAAAATACTATCTGCCAATATTTCCATATCTTCAATCCTGTCTGCACTTGTTTTACTTTCATATGCAGTTGGTAAGTTGTTGTCTGAATTATCCCATTCGTCCGGAGTCTTAAAGTCAATATTGTAAACACGGGTTTTTATTAGTTCTAAACCTTGGTTAAAAGTGTTAGTGGTTCGCCAATCAGGATAAACAACAATTACATCGCTTTCGTGATTTAGCTCTTCATTTTCGGCTCGGCTTCTTTCAAGCAAAAAAAGCTCTGCATTATTATTGAGAGCTGTCAGAGCTGCTTGTATGGTGGTTATTATGTTCACAGATTTAAAATTGGCTCATGTTTGGTAATAGATTTATATTTTATTTTACCCTTAACCTTTCCAATGGGTGTTTTATAAACAACCTGTTCAGTAAAAAAAGGAAAAAACCCGTGGATAGTTTCTATTTTACTTCTTTTTGCTGATTTCGATATTACTGTTCTTACTGCTTTTTTCCCAATTATTTCCATAGTTTTATTTATTTATCGCTTCACTAATTTTCCTATCAATATCCTGTTGTTCAATATTAGAACATTGAGACAAAGTTAAGTAAACATCGTCAATTTTCAAAGCATCATCAATATTATTGGCAAATCCTTTTTCTAAAATGTACTCTATTTCATTGACAGCCGAATATTTATCTAGCCTTTGCCCAGTTATTTGCTTAATCGTTTCACTGTGTTTGTATTTGCTTTTCTCGGTTGCATTTTTAAAAAGCTTCTGTCGTAATTCCTGCCAGGATACAATTTTTTGAAAAAAAAAATCACAAAACTAAGTACATCAACAGCGTTATAATCTTGTAATTCTTTATAGATTTCTTCAATCTTTTGATGATCGTAATCATTCGATAAATAAATAGCTAATAGATAAACAACCTGATCAAGCGGATCATCCGTTTTTCTTTCTTCAAGTAATTTCCTGACTCCGATAGTTCGCCAATTAACAGACTTTTGATACAATGTTTTGCCTGTTCTTTTATAATAAAATTCTTTGCTTTCTGGCATGTCTTTTGCTTGTGGAATCTCACCAATGTATGCGAATAAACGCCTAATAGTAGTCTCGTTTATATCAATATCGGCAACATGATTGTATTTTAATCCTGTTATTGCAACAATATAGCAAATCAACTTTTCTAAATTGCCGGAATCATCTTTTAAACTGTCAAAATATTGAGTATACTCTTTAACTGTCAGCTCTGAAGATGGTTTTATCTTGTGGTTTTTATTGTTTATTTTGACTTTCATGGCGTTATATGTTTTAATAAAATACCATCAAATTTTTTTAACTTTCTTCCAGTATCTCCCATCCATACGCTGCGAATTAATTGTTTTTTTAATCTATGCCCTTCGATTATAATTAAAGACTCAGTAGAATGTGGTTTTTCAATAAGTGTATCTATAACCGATTTTAGGCTTTCATTTTCCTTTTTTATATTATCGTAATCAGTGAACGAAAGAATAAATTTAATTAGTTTTGTTTTCATTTTTATCATTTATCCATTCATTAACAAACTCAGTTTCATCCATTTCACAATGCCTATCATTTTGTTTCAAAAGATATTCCAAAAATTCAACTATATCATCCTTTATAAATTCAGGCTCTTGGATTTCTTCTATCCAACCATTATTAAGCCAATCAGCATCTATACCTGCAGCTAAAGTTTCTTGAACTAATCCTAAATTAAAAATGTAATATCCATGATCTGCCGATTCGCAAACTAATTCAAACGATATACCTGTTTTTAAATAAGGATGTTTCTCTGTTACTCTGTACTTTTTCATAGCTTTATTTTTACGTTAAATTAAAAAACACCCTCAAGGCGATGTCCGACAACATGCAGCCTATCAGGTATTTTATCCGTGTGCTAGAGAATGTTCAAATTGTCGGTAAACAAACTCCTCCGCTGGGTTTTATTTTTTACAAATATACAAAATATATTTCAATTACCAGCTATATAAATCGTAATTGACTAAGGCATAGCGTACTGCATCCCAAAAATCCTTAAATTTATCCTCGACATTTCCTGTTAATTCTCCTGTTGATTTTGACGTTTCCCACCTGTGGCTATTTGCCTCAACTTGAGCGGGTATATCATCAACATGAATGAACACCTTATATTTTTTAATAATATCAATACCAGTAATAACCTTATTTGAAGCCCCTTCTTTTGTCTTCGCACCAATACAATTTAAACCATCATTGATTAAATCCCTTATTTTATCGGCACGGGCATTGTCAGCAAGTATGTTCTTTTTCTTGATATATTTGCCGTCTTTTGTAATCGTAAAATCCTGACAAACTTGGCTTAAATCATCAGGACTAATATAAGCCTTATAAAGCAATAGTTTCACATAAACAGACATTGAAGATTTATTTATTAACAACTTTACTAACACTGTTGTACTGCTCCCGTCCGGTTCATCAAATTTATAAATTTCAGGATAAACTTTTCGCTTATCATTCACACCACCACCACCAAAATCAAGTCCATAAGTCTCATAGAAATCAAAGTCCGGAAGCTCTGAATATTCAAACCAATTAAGATTATATTTAAAAATAACACCTTTAGCTCCCCCGGAAACATATCCCATAATTTCAGTGAAATAATGCTCCGGGTTTTCATAATAATAACGTTCATAATTAGCAATCGTATGAGCGTCCAAATGTTTATAATTATCCCGGTAGTCTGAGAAGATCATAATGTGATCAGGCCTGGTTTTCTTTGGGATCGCCTTCATAAATCCCTCGTGTTCGATGCCATTGCCACAAATTAATTTAACAGGGTTTAGATCAAAGAAACGCCTCATTAGTATATGGGTTTTTTCAGGCATGTTAAAAGCAAATATTATTCTAATCGGTGCCTTAATTGTTCGTAAACTATCATCTAATTGATTTAATTCTTTTTCAGTAAGTTCTTGAGCCTCTTCAATCAAAACATCGGTAACATTTGCAAAACCCTTTAATGAAGCTTTACGGCTCCCAGCTGACTTTCTAAAGCCTATTCCTGTGATTGTATTGCCTGTTGGTATGTATTCAATTATCTTTTCGGTGTTGTTGATTTTGAATAGATTAGGATCAAGCCCCTCTGTCTCATGCATTCTATCAATAAATTCCAACCAGGTAGTTAGTTTTAAATCTGAAAATATGGCACGTGCAATTAGCCCCCTGAAATATTGTGGTCTTGTGATTTTGAAAAAATAATATTCGCTACAATTATGGGAGCGCCCGCCTCCACGACCACCGCAAGCAGAAATATAACGGACTTTTGGAGGTGTGAAGTAAAGAGGTTCATAGACATCAAGAGGCTTGAAGTTCATTAGTAATATTATTCAAATACTAACAGTAGTGTTTTTTCATGTCCTTTTTCTGCTTGATCCCATGTTGAATAACGATCACAATATCCATCATGTTCTCCACCAAAGATCATTGTTTCAAATAATAAAATTTCACCATCAAAGCCGTGATTCATTCCTAAAAAAATAGTAGAAACACGAACATTATCTGGTAATATTGTGCTTTTTACGTGTCTATCTGCAGTTTTAAACCATTGTGCCCATTTTATTAAATCAGTTTCAATAATTGGCTCTTTTCCTTTTAAAATATAATTATTCATAGCTTTATTTATTTAATTTATTACTCTTTTTTTCGTGCATTAACAAAAGTGACTGTAGTTTCTTGATTAAGTTTTTCACCACCTGAAGTTATATCTTGCTTTTCAGGTTCGTAATAACCAAGCATTTTATTTATTTCTTTTATGGCCTCAAGTTTGTTATGCAATTTAATTTTAACAAATTCAACTTCTATTGGCTGTTCATCACCTTTACCAAAAACAGTCCGAATCTGTGTTGATATTTCTGAAATAGAAGCTTTTACATTTTCCGGTAAATCTTCTAATTCTTTGCGTGTAATCCAATCTTTATGAATATTGGCAATACTTGACGTTGCAACCTTTTTAAGCTCTGAGATTTGAGATAATACACTAATACCAGCTAATTTTGCTATGTCCTTTTGTATGTTTGAAATATACTCTTGAAGGTTGACATTTGTTAACAGTCTGCAAGCCTGTTCTTTAGCTGTTTTAGGACTATAACCAGCCCTTATAGCTGCTTGCGTTGCGTTCCAATCAAAAACATATTCACGGCCAAAAGCTTTTTGTTTTTCACTTAATATATATTTCTTTTTTCCCAATCTAATAATAATTAAAACCTATATTAATTTCGCTTCTTTGAAATTCATTTGGATATTCCGGAGGAGTTTCCGTAAAAGTAACTATTCGAATACCCTCTTTTGATCCATCATTATAATAGTATGTTTCATTAGAATATAATTCATTGCTTGTTTCGCAAGTTATTAATTTAAATCTTCTTTCTCTCTCGTGCTTAAAATCAATTTCAATATTTAAAGTCTTCAGCCGCTCTTTTATTACATTCGTTTTCTTTTCCTGAATATCTAGCATGATTTTACCTATACATTCCTGCATAATATCGTGTTGATAATCCATAATTCCTTCAAGTTCGTTATTTATAGCTTTATATTCCATATCATTATTCTTTATTTTTCGGTAATTCAGCTGAAAAAACCATATAAGCCAATACACAGCAAATCAAAACAACAATAAAATATATTTGTGATTTTGGATACCAATCGACTGGGTTAAATGACCCAGCATTAAACAATGCAAATCCCATATAGCTAATTAAAGCTAAAAAGAATAAATTCAATGCTAATTTAATATATTTGAAGTCGAAGTTCATGGCTTTATATTATTTTTCTTCATCCATTTTTTATGTTCTATTATTTCCAACCATGCAGGCATAAAAAATGTGAGTATTATTGCTATAAATATTAATATACCTGGAATTATTTCATTCATGCCTTACAATCTTGAAAAAATAAGAACGACACCGCAAAACATTGCTAGCATTTCCACAATAGTATGCCAAATTAAAGTAGGTGTAATAATCTCAAAAAATAGAAAAGCCGCTACCATAAATACAATAGTTCCGATAATAGTTGATGTCCAATTTGTCAAGCGTTTGATTAAATCATCCATGATAAAAATTTTAGTTAATAATGGACAAATATACAAAATTTTGATTTATCAGTATTTCATCACATATAATTCAACCGCAACATTCTCACGTAAAACATAATAGAAGTAATTTTTGCCGGGGTTAATTCTATCAATATGCAATACCCTGTGATCTTTACCCTGTATTTTTAAGTTAGTTACAGCCTGAATTGTAGTATCACCAATGGAAATTCCGTACTTTTTGAACTCTCTAAGCTCTTTTAATTCTGTTTCAAGGCTATCATTTGTTTTTTCTATTACTGAGATATACAGTTCATTTAATCTGTTATCATCCCGGTTAATATCATCAGCTATTAAAAAGCCTACAAAAACACCAAAAAGCATGATAGCAGATAAGATTCCGAAATCTTTTAAGTTTTTCATAATTCTTTGTTTTTTAGGCTTTCGTTTAAATATTGTTTTTTTGGATAATGCATTTTTTAAAAAAACTATTTGTTTTCTTAATGAAATATTTATATCTTTTAATTCTTTTACTTGTCTCTTTAATCTGATATTATATTCCTTAAATTGTTGGTTACTACTCATATCATTTATTTAAAGTATTAATTTAACTTTATCTCCACACATATAAAGTCTTGTACTATGGTATCTACAACGTCATGACACTTTATTCCTAGGTTCATAATTTAAACTATGCCCGTTACTTTTTCGGGTTCAGCTTTATAGACTTCAATCTCATTAAGATTATTATTTTTCATATAATCAATAAAATAATCTTTAGTTTTGCATATTTCAGAATCTCTGTATTTAAAATAAAATTTTTCCATAATCAAGTTTTATTTAATTTTTTCAATAGTGAACTTTGTATTTTGTTACATTCTTTTAGTAAATCGAGCATTTCAAAATCTTTTAATTCCCTTTTTGAGAGCATAAAAGCTGACGTTTTAAAATGCCAGACTTGCTCCCTAAATGTTTTCATCAAGTGAAATCTATCTTTTAACCAGTAATAATCTTCTGGTTTTTTTGATTTCATCGACTCCATATATTTCATTAATTCCCGGTTACTTATTTCCGCTTCTTGTTTAATTTCTATTACCAAACTCATAATATTTATTCGGTGGAAACTAGAACTATCTAAATCAAAATTAATCATTTTTATTTCAATAATCGTTTTAAATTTTTCTTTTGTTTAACTTTTGTGAATTTTTCAAGTTCAGATATTAATTCTAAAACCTTATAGTTTAAATAATTATAACAGTTGTTATAATCAATAAGGCATTTCTTGTGAATATTTACTTCTTTGATGTTTTAGATAATCTTCAACATGTTTTTGATCCTGAATAATTTTATCAAAAGTTTTATAAATTAAATCTTCATTTGAATTACTTCCCTGATATTTTCCTATTTTAATACTAATGGTTTTTTCTGTCATATCAATATCTTTATAATCCAAAGCCCCATTTTTAGCTAATATCTGGCAAGTGAACAAAGGAATAGCTATTGTAGTTTTTTCAAATTCATCACGGTACTTTTCAAATATTTGGCATAAACGATCACACCAATTATTCATAGATTCATGCTTTTGCTTTTCGGTTAATATTTTAGCTCCCCCTGGCTCTGATTTTTTTGTAAATGGATTGTAAATATCTGTTGAATCACTTTTTTGAATTCCTTTATAATTATTGTAAGCATTTATTATCTTGACTAAATCTGGTATATTAAATGACTTAATTTTATTGTCTGGCCTTTGTCCAATTTTTTGCAGGAAGTTATCTAAATAGTTTAAAGAATTTAATTCAAAAGCAGATTCTAATTGCTCAAAAGTCATGAAACCAAAATACTTTTTCATGTAAGTAATGAAATAGTGATAAAATTTTTCATCAGGTGCTTTAATATCATAAACGCCGCAAATATATTCAAATAGTTCTGAAGATAAATCATTTATTTGGTTTTCATCTAATAGTCTGATATTTGTAGTTTTCATTTGTTTAGTTTTCGTCCATATTCTTTTATTTTTTCAAAATCAGGTTTTTTAAATTTGCCGTTGGTTTCTTCTCCCTCAACCACATTTAACCATTTTTCAATCTGGTTTTCCCTGGTTATGTATTCCGGTGTAAGATATTTTGGATTTTGGCGTAAATATTCATCATTAAAAGCATTACGAATTGCAATTCCAAACTCAGCACCATTGTATTTTTTAATTCTTTGGTTAAAATGGCCTTCGCTTTTTGAATCTCCTTTGAAGTTTCGTTTTGTTATTTCATTGAAAAGAAAAATGAAATTTTCATAAGTGAATAATATATCTTTATTGTTTACATTGTTATCATTGTTTAATTGTTTATCATTGTTAGTTGTTGCCCCTCGCTTGCCCTTGCCTTGCCCCTCGCTTGCCCTTCGTTTGCCCTTTGGTTTTTGTTTTTCTTGATAACTATCATATTTACAAACTGTTATCATTGTCCCATTGCTTGCCCCTTTTTGAACAATTTCATTTGTTTTTTGTAATTTTTTTAAAGCAGTCCTAATTTCCTTAATTGACATTTTAAGATCAATTGATAAGTGATTTATTGAGGTGAAAAATTGACCTCTTTTAATTGTGATTCCTTGCCATGTTTTCTCCTCAAAATTTGCATTTAGAAGACAATGAATGAATAAGATTTTTGTATTTTTATCCTGATACCACTCCCAGGACATAAACTTTCTATGCAGCAAAATAAAACCTTGATTCATAAGGATTAAATAAACAAAGCACAGCCAACAATAGGCACTCTCACGAGCCTAAAATCAACCATGCTTTAAAAATGTTTTCTTGATATGTGAGAGTTTTGAAGTCATAATGCAAATATAATAAAAATTATTTAATTAATAGCTTCTTATACCATTTAATTGAATCATCAGGATGAGAAAAAACAGCTTTTCTGTTTACCGACATAAAACTAGGCGTCAATGGTTTGTTAAAACTTAACAGATCAAGCCATATACGACCAAAAAACAAAACTTTAATTCTTTCCCTTAATGATAATTTCCAACATGAAATAACATGACCTTCATCTCCCTCTAATTTTAAAGCTGGTAAAGGCATATATTCTGGCTGATCTTTAGCAAATGTAGTATTTTGATGTTTAAATGGTACTGGTTTCATAATAAATATATTAATTACAATTTAGTTGATTAATCGTTATAAATCAGGATTTTTACATCCGTTTTCATTTTGCCATTCAATTGTTTTTTTTACGTGTTCATAAACCATACCTGCCATTGCTTTTAATTTATTATCATTTTTTAATTGTCCTTCAAACAATACAGCATCTGCCCAGGCTAGCATGGTATGAGTTGAAAATGAGTCTTTTGCCCTTACTATAAAAACAGGCTCATTTTCACCAATCTTATTTTCCGGGTCTTGGATTCTGTTGTAATCTTCTCTTGCATGTAACATAATTCTAATTTTAAATTATTAAATTTGAATGTTCATAAAATATATAATTCTTAGTTGCTATCTTTGGGTACTTGATTTTAATAGGTTTGTTTAAATCTGTAATATAATCCCAGTAACTGTAATTAATTTGACTTAGTATGTATTTTATATAATCAGAATAAGGCCTGAAATTAGTAGATTTAATAGCTTTTATCGACTTAATTGAATGCAAGACCGTTGCATGATCTTTTCCGCCCGCTAGGTTTCCAATTTCGCCAAGTGTATATTTGGTTTTTTCATGTATAAAATAATGTATGGTTTGTCTACATATTACCAATTCTCGTTTTCTTGACTTTCTACCTATTATAAAAACAGCTTCATAAGACAATCCGAATACACTCAATACTAGATATATAATTTTAGTTTCCATAATATTGCTTCAATTGTCATTAGAAATCAATAGTTTTTTGTTGATTTTGATAATTAGTTACTAATATTTCAGTTCTGCGATTCTTCAAATTTTGCCTTTCGCCTATATAAATTATGTTTAAATTTCTTTGTTTGGCCTGATCTAAAATAAAAGGATTGTTAAATTCTGAGTATGCGAATTTGCAACCTGTTTGTTCAAGTTCTTCGAATAAGTCAATAGAATCGGATTCTGTGAAATTATGCCCATTATAGGGCCGTTTATCATCTAAATGCAAATATGGTGGATCTAAATAAATAAATATATCTTGTATGGTATTATCCCTTATTTCTATTTTATTAAATATATTTTTAAAACCACAATTATTAAATTGAACAGATTCCAATTTTTTAAAAGTGTCATTTATATTTTCATAAAACATATTCTTATCTTGTCTTTCGCCAAATCTTAAATTTCCTCTCTGACCCATTAATGTAAAATTACTCAAAAATAAAAATCTTAAAGCTTTTTTAATCGGGTCAGTTTCTAAATTATTTTTCCAGTACTCCAATAAATCAGAATGAATAGGCATAATATAAAAAGCTTTTTCAAGTTCTTCTTTTTGATTCATTACCACTTGAAACAAATTAAATACATCTGAATCCAAATCATTCACAATATTATATTTTGCTTTTGGCTTATTAAAAAACATACCACCGGCGCCAAAAAATGGTTCAATATAAATTTTATGCGGTGGAAAGTATGCCTGGATTTGTTTGGCTAATTTCTTTTTATTTCCTAATCTTCTTAATATCATTTCCTTACAATCGCTTTAATATCATAGTTAAATCCTTTATTCGGAGGTGTTATTTTTAATTCTGTTCAAATTCACGTTCTTTGTGGTTTAAAAAATCTATTAATTTCATATAGAAATATAATGACCTGAATTTTGCATGGAATAAAAATACCATCCGTTTCGCACCTTTAATTTGTTCTTTTTTGTTACAAGAAAGAATTACTTTTTTCACTTTTTTGTAAGCCTTTATTTGTCGGCTGCTTTGAGTGTAAATTGTAATTGTTGTTTCCATATCAAAATATTTTATTTTATTCTTGGTTTCTTAATTGTCTTATCTTCTCGAAAAAATACAAACGTAATTCCATATCTGAAGACCTTAATTAGTGTCCCTCTTTTGATACGGTTATAAATAGCCGAAGTCGAGACTCCCTCAACTTCAGCATATTGTTTGACGGTTAATAGTTTATTTTTCATTTTGCATGGTATGATCAACAATTGCATTCTTAAGCGTTTCAAATTGGATTTCATCAAGATAGAACTCGAAATGAGTAAGTTCTTTTTTATCAGCAATAACCAAGTTAATTATTTCGGTTAATCGTTCATCGGTTATAGTTCCGGCTTTTTTAATTTCATCTTTTAGTTTATCGGTAAAATCATATCCTTTGTACTTTTGGCGTGCCGATTTCAATGAAATTTCATATCGTAATAGCTTATCAATCAAATCAGAAAATTCATGCATGGAGAGCTTCTTTTTAGGTTCTGGTAATTTTCCTGTTTTTTCATCAGTCACATCAACATAATCAACATCATTTGTATTAATGTCATTTAATAATTGAGTCACCTTAGCATTAACGCCAATTTTTGGGATTTCAGAATCAGCGGCATTTATAAGACATTTTTTACACATTTGATCGTACCAATCTCTCCATGCTGGTGAAGTTTTACCATTCATTTTCCTTTTGCTTGCTGCCAAACATCGCTCGAAATAATCCCGGCCTTTTACTACATATTGCTTTTCATCATTGTTTAAAATAATGATTGCATAACCACCAATTATTTTTGTATGGTCTGCTCGCTTAAAACTATTTGGTATATGATGAATCTCACGAACACCATTATTAATTTTCTCATCCCACTCCTCACCTTCATAAACCAATTCAGTAAGGATATTCTTTACAATTCCTTTGGAAATAAGTAGCTTTTTTTTACCTCTGTACATTGGTGAAAATGTAACTGTAGGAACTTCTTTTCCATCAACTTTCATGTTATACGGCACAAAATATCCCTCCTGCCATTGTGGATTAAGAGATAAACCACTTTCGGCAGCTTGTAAGATTGAATTATACAGGCTTTCAGGATTTGCTTTTACAGCTCTCAAAAGCTGAGGGCTTTCATTTATCTTTAGCTGAATGAACTGAAGTTCTAATTCAGTTGATAATCCATTATTATCATAGACATTTTGTACTAATTGTACAATATCTTCGACCTTTTTATTTTTCAGGTCTGGCACTAACGCTTTTTTAATATTACTCATTTTGCTTTATTTTAATTAGTTTATTGTTACAAATTTAACACATTAATTTGATAAAAAAGAATTTATTTCAATTGTTTTAAAAGATTATTTAAGCCTCTACCGTCTTGAATAGTTTTCCCAGAATGCCAACCGGTAAAAGGGAAAAAATATACAGTGTTTCCGTTAAATTCAAATCGTAATTCGGTTTTATTAGCGGAAACAATATCAAAACCGAGTTCTAAAATCATCATTTCAGCATATTCAAGACGGCTTTTTTGTATTTTATTTTTAGATTCGATCATGTTTTAAAAATTATATTTCTTCAAATTCAATTAAACATTTAGAACAAATTTTCCATGAAACATATTCAATTCCTGTTTGTTTACCATCATATCCATAAATTGCATCTATTCTATCAGTTTCAAAAACAGGTATTCTATCTTTTCCTAACTCATAAATTTCACCAATTTTTATAATGCCTTTACAATAATCACATTTATAATTTTTGCGTGCTTTATGCCTATAACTATCCATGTCATTTATTTTAAAAATTATCTAATTCAATTTCAAATTCATCAAAGCCCCGGTCATATCTGGGTGCAAAATTAGCTAATCTCAGACCATTGTAGCTGTCAAATTGATTAGCAAGCCCCGGCCATTGATTTGTTACCTGGCAAGCTTCATGTTGATCTTTTAGCTTAAGGAATACCATAGCCCCGGAATTGACAATTACCTCATTATTACCAATGGGCTCAAAGCAATATTGTGAAATATCACTTATAAGAATATCAAAAGGAGGGTCTTTCATAAGCCAGATAATTAAAAAAGGCTTCCAAATTCCGGTTCGCTCATGTTCAAAATATTGGTACATAGCAGCACTTATATCATACTCAAATTCCAGTATTCTATAATTGAGTTTATCAGCTTTCCAGTATCTTTTATCGATAGATTTGTAATCAAAAATAAACCTATCTGTCACTACATCGGGACGGTATTTATATTTATGCATTCCATCAACAAAAAAAGAGGGTTCTGCAATTCCTTTGCTCAAAATTTGCTGTTCAAAAAACCAACTATAATTTGAACTCCTTATCATTTGCCAAATGTCTTGAATCAATTCCATATCATCTAATGAAATTGGATTAATAATATGGCTTAATGCATCTTTATATTTTTGGCTGTCTTTTCCGTAATATTTTTTGGTACTTGGATTGGTTGGAGGTTCAAAGATATTCCATTCAAACGGCTGACCTTTCACATGTTTTGAAGCTAAAAAGTCATGAAAATAATTGCCAAAGTCCATGGCATTACTCTCTCTTTTTTCTGCATCAATCTTTTGATATCTGGCCTCACGTGGTGTTTTCAGGTATTCTTTGAGGTTTGAACTTGACCAGTAATCTTTATATTGGTCTCCATTGTGATAAATCTCATTGCTAAGATTGTCAATTTGCTTTATTTCCATTGCTTTATTTATTTTATTTACCCAGAAAGCCCCAATTAAGGGGCTAAAGCTAGAAGGCTAATCATTTGTTATTAACCAGTATATGAGATAAATTAAACCTATTATCAGAGCTAAAACAATTCCGCCCCAAAACGGCAATGTTACATACCACCAACTCCAATTAATAACACCTGTTAATTTTAAAATTACGAATGCAACACCTAATAATCCTAATGTGCTCACTCCGTTACCTGAAGATACATTTTTACTCATAAGCTTTATTTATTTAAATTAATATTAATTTTATTGTGTGCAATTTATAACAATAAAATGAGAAAAACAAATCTCAACAATGTTCTTTACATTCCGGGCAAATCATAACATCTTCATCCAATATTTCACCACAACAGGCAGAAATTAAATTACCATCTTCATCTCTTGGATAATCAGAATAAAAGTCAGGCTCGTCTCTGTCATAATCAGAATAAATGTCATTTTCCAAACAAGGATCATCATAAATGAAGTCCTGTAAATCGTTGTATGCTGTTTCAAATATTTTCATTATTTAAATTTATATAGTGTAATTATATCTTCAACAATGCTTACAGCACCGCCTATTTGTGATATTAACCAATATTTATAATCAACTAAATTATTTTCTTTAATTGGCTCTTTTAAGTGACTATATGGCCGTAAGCGTCTTTCAATTACCATTCGTTTAGCAATTTCATAATGTTCTGGTGTTGTTCCATTATCAAAGTGATTACATCCATTACACCCAACCCAATATGTCGGATTATTTGCATTATCTACTGTCCTAACAGGGCTTAATTGCCCACCACAATGGGTACAAACAATTGGTTTTGCTTTATTTATCGTAGCTTGACATTGTTCTTTTGTTATCTTATATTCCATTTCGCTTTATTTTAATTTTTTAAATAAGTTTATTATAAAATGTATCGGCCAAACTAAAAGAGCGACCAATGCAAATGTTAATATTACTATTAATCTGCCTATCATTTTGTTTGTTTTAAAAGTTCTGGGTTTTCGTGAATGTTTCCTATTACTTCAATATATTTTCTAACACAATAACACCAGTTTAAATCCCTCCAATTAGTTTCTTGTTTAATGTGTCTTAATACCAATACATGTTGCCTTTCACTATGTATTACTTGAAATGTATTTTTGTTATGTTTTATTATATCCCCTTCATAAATCTCTGTTCCGTTCTTGTCTTTTAAGCCTGTGTATTGTTCAATAATTGTATTTTCTAAATAATGCGGATAATGACTAAATCCTATATCAAACCCAAAAGGATACCAATCTCTTTTTTCATGACGTCCAACAGTATTTGAATAAATAAATTCGTTCCATTCATCGTTCCAAGCTCTAAATTTTATTTCTCTCATAGCTTTATTTAATTAAATCAATTTTAATGTTCAATACCTTGGCCACCTTCATTAAATTATCAAGTGAACCCTCACCTTTTAATGCGCTGTACAATGTTGTTTCTGAAACCCCGGCCATTCTAGCCAAAACCTTGCGTGTGATCCAAAGCTCCGAGTTTTCTAAAGTCTTTTTTATTTCAAGGCTTATTTTTTGCTTTAATTGTTTCATTTCTTTTGTAGTTTTTCAAAGTTCGTTTTTAGTTCTAAATATTCCCTTCTTAACATATCGTATTTTGCTCTCAATGCACCTCTTGCAAAAGAATCAGGGAATGGCAGTTTTTTTTCTTCAGCTTCTTTTATTGCTTCTTTAATTATTTCTTTAGCTGTTTTCATATAGCTTTATTATTAATTCTCTACAAATATACGGAGTAAATATAAACGTTTTACGAATATATATAGTAATTTAAATTGATTCTAAATAGTTGATATGTTTTATTTTGCAACTCGATTTTAATTAACAGGTTTTATTACTCCCTGAAACTAGAATATTGTTAAATTTAATTAACTGATAAACTATTAAAATACCCTGACTAAATTTTCATCCCTGTTAATAATTACTAATTTAGTGTAAAATCGCTGCCAAGCTATCACTTTTATTTTAATATCATTAATGGTTTGCTCTCGCTTTCAGTTGCCAGTTATCAAAAACCTGTAAAAGATAGTGCCGGACTTTTTTATTAATGATTTGTTTATCTAATTGCATTTTACATCCTTTTTACAGCTCAATTTTTAGTGTCGGTTCGGAATATCAACCGGCAATTCTTTATTTTAACATTTTTATAGAACACAATTCTTTTTCCATTGCCTTCCATGTAGGCTCTAATTCTAATAAAACACCTCTTTTTTTATCACTTTCTAAAGTCTCTTTTCTCATATATTCAATATAAAACTTCATTAATTTCATTGCTTCTTCAAAAAGTAATTCATTCCTTTTAATCAATTCAACACATATATTATTAAATACATAATTTACATTTTCCTTTGGTGTTTTATTAATATAATCAATCCCCTTGTATTCCATAACCTAATTTTTAAGCATAAAAAAACCCACCGAAAACAGCCTCTACTCTGTTTAAGATGGGTAATTGTAAATATATTAAGTCTTTATTTATCGTTTTCATGTCAAAGGTAGAGGTTCATTAACAAGTGCAAATGTACAAAAATTAAATAACAATCATATTATAATTCTGAATATTCTCATTATTTTTCGAATCCCACAATATAAAATCTGTACTTTTTTCATTGAGATAATCAATAATGTGATTCTCCTCACGGGTACTATTCTGTAAATATGTAGACTTTGAGGCGTTTATTTCACCGGCTGATGGTGATCTAAAACTTTGCCCTGTTATTGAAAAATTTCCAACATCAGAATGTTTTATTGTTCCATCCATTGTGAAAATAGCAAGAAATTTCCAACCAATAAAAAACCTTAATCCGTTATATTGAATAGTATCTGAGTCCTTAGTATATGAAGTACCATTTAATAATTTAGTATATTTATTTTCTGTGCTAAACGCAATTGTCGTTAAAGTGTCAGGCAAATATTTAATTAATAACACGCCGTTTTCGTCTGTCTCGTTGGTTAAATTGTTCCCGATTACAGTTATTAACGTATTGCCACCACTAAACACCGCAGCCGTAACTAAAACATAAATACCATTGTTTAATTTTAAGGAATTATCTACCCATGAAGATAAATCAACTCCCGTTGCCGTTATCTGAGTGTCTGAAGTACGTACAAAAGTATCATTTGATAAAGTAAACCCATTCTCTAGAAAATTGAAAAAATCAAAAATTAAAGCAGCCCCTAATAGTTCTGTAAATTCATTAGTTTGGATCTCTCTAGCTCTAGCTGTGAAATTATCAATATTAACTTGTTTTCCCAGTTGTCTAAGCTTGCGCAAATCAGTATTAGTTACTAGTATTTGATTCATCTTCTTTAGTATTTGTTTATTCTGTTACTGTTTCTGAATCTTCAGGAGTCAAGTCTATTGGATCACCAAGAATTTTCCTGGCCTGTTCATCACCATATCCGTAAATATCTTTAAGTATCTCAATTCCGGCTTCATGTTGAGTGGTTCCTTGACTCACTGATGTTTGTATCTGTAAAACACCCTGAACGCCTCCGACAGTACCTTTTAATCTTGCCTGGCTTTCAGCTCTTATTGCTTCGTTTTCATCATCATCAACAATTGTTCTGCTAATATACTGAATTGGAATTATCTCAATAGGCAAGGTAATTTGATTTGCAAAAATCGAATTTTTAAACAATGTTGTTAATTCAATTTCGAGTTCTTGCCTTAACGGTTCAGTAACACTATTATAAAAATCAAACGCCTCTTGCATTTTCTGAGTTGCAAAATTGCCTTCTGTATCCTTACCAATTAGAGAATTTGGAATTGTATAAAGACTTTTTAGATTTTCTTTTGAATCCTTTTTTTGTTCAGGATAAAGTTTATCAATGTTTTGCATTTGGGTAGGCTCAAACATTCTTGCCGGAATCTTCATATCTGCGCTTTGAGGTACTTCAATTGCAATTGTTCGACCATAATTTTCAGCACCCGTAACATTATGAATTTTACCCTTTAATTCTTTAAGTTCTTTTGTGCCAGCAAGATTTCCGAAATGCTTAAAAATGCCCCCGGCTGCGTATCCGTTTTGAATATTACTTAAACTTGCTAATTTGCTTTCTGCTAAAAACTGAAAATCATCGGCAACACTATCATATAATGCTTTCTGATAAACGTCCTCAGTTCTTTTCATATAGAACAATTGACCTGGATAATTTTCAATGCCTCCGGATATTTCAATTTGTTCACGAACAATCAAAGGGTTAGGATTATAATCGAAAACCTCAAGGGCAATAAAACTAAGTTTAGTTTCTTTTTTATGCACCCATTTATTGAACTCCATTAATTTAGCAGCATAGCCAAAACCAGTGTAATCATTTTCTAAATGCCAAATGTTAGTAATTATATAACGTGTGAATTTTTCTTTTGTCCTGGGCATTTTACGCCTGACAAAATCATATTGGATTAGATTAAATTCAACAGCCTCACCAAGTACATTATAATTTACATGAATAGCTATATTGATATTGGCCTTTTGTTCTGCACAAAATTTTAATAGATCATAAGCCGTTTGTCCTTTTGAATTAATTACAACAGCCGTGTCATTTTTTACATCCATTGCAGTAGCACCCGGAAAACCTAAACCTTGTACGAATTGCGCTTGCTTATTTCGGACTGTAACAAGTGAACTGCTCCGGTCTGCTGATTGCATTATTTTACGTGGATAATTGTTATCAGCACCATAAAGATAAATGCCTTGTGCATTGCTTCTAAATATAGCCAACCTGTCAACAGACACCAAAAAATCAAGAGAATTTACTTGTATTTGCGGTTTTCTTTCGTCATTGTCTGCACTACTATCTGGTAATGTGCCTTTTAAATCGTTAGACATAATATTTTTATATTAAAAAAGCCCGCCCGAATTGACCGGACGGGCTAATAAATAAAGCTATTGAAAAAAAACAATTAAGTAGTTGTAAAATATTTTTCTTTTGCAGCTTCTGAGAAACAATTGTAATCATCTTCATCAATTCCTTTCCCTGCAATAAGTAAAACATTTCTAGTATTTATGTAATAGTTTCTTGATTTAAATCCACAATCAATTTTTACTTTATGCTTAAACTTTTTTTCAACTGTTTTTGTTTCAGTTGTTTTTTGCGTATCTACCTTTTTAGTGGTACCATTTTTTCCCTTTGCCATAATTTACAAATTTAAGATTAAACACCCACAACATTAAGACCTTCAACAAGTGCCTTAGTGGTTGAAATATCAGTGTCGAATATATCAGCCGGCATTTTGTTTTCTGCTGCTGTTCTGGTTGAAGTTGCTAATTGAATAGGTATTACAGAACCCACACTTGGATCATTTGGATTATAAGTATTAGTTGTTGGTTTTAATCCCTGTTCGTCTCCGTACACTTCGCCCGTGCCGTTCTTTCGGTATACAACAGCAACAACCTTTTCAAATGTCATTGCCCTCACAGCGTTTTTCTTCGCCTGTTTTGTATCCAATACCGACATATTACAAGTATGATCAAAACCATCAATACCACCATCGACCTCTCTGTTTGGTGAACCTAATACAAGGGCTGTTTCGTCAGGAATATCAAAGCGATAAGCCTGAACACCGACTGCATTAGTTATACCACTAATAGTTCCATCTGCATCACGTGTTACATTTGTGCCGCTGTCAACCATAGCCCTCCACTCTGTATAATTGTAGAGCATGACAAAGTTTTGGACTCCTCCGATAGGCGGATTTGCACAATCAAAAAGCGATTCTGTACTAATTATACAATTTGCCATATTTAACTCCTCCCTTTCATTGTAACCGTGCCGATTACGTTAGTAGTTTGTGTGTCTGCGCCTGTTATTGCAACCCTGTAATAAGCATAAGCAAGCAAAGTACCTGATAATGCAACAACACTTGTAACTGTGTCAGTTAATGCAACGGGTGAACCTAAATTGATAACACCGGTTGAAAAGTCTGAACTATTCGAACCCTGTAATTGAGCGTCAACATCAAAAGTTCCGGTTGCGTTTGTCGGGGTTACTGTAAATTGTAAAGACCCCTCAAATATACTTTCCAGATTTTTAAGCAATGTAATATATACCGTTGCCGTATCTGTAATTAGCTGTGAAGCAAAATTTTGATTTCTAAAAGCCATAATTAAACCTCCTTATTAAACTGGTTTATAATAAACGATGTCCCCACCATATCTGTATTGTGCATCTGCCATGCCGTCAAAACGATAACGGGTAATATTTGAAAGGTCTTTTTTCTCAATCTTCATACCCATAATTTCGTCCTCTAAACTTGCATACATTCCAAGAACTAAGTTTGAACTTTCACCGCTTAAAGTCTTAGCCCCAACAATTCTGGAGGCTGGTAAATTGGTAAAATGCTCAATTCTTTTTTCTAAGAAAAGACGCTGAATAGTCTCATTAAGAACACCCACCGTTGTTTTTTTCGCATCGTTATTAAAGAATTGCAATAATTTAAAATCGCCTGTATTCATGTGAATTTTGAAATCAGGATCATCAAAAAACTTATCAGGAATTGCAGCGTAAAAAGCTTCCAAAATTGCAACTACATTTGCCTTTACAATTGTACCGGCAGGAGTCACAAATGTTACATCGGTGTCACTATCAGCTTCAATTTTCTTGATGACACCATCAAAGAAACGTAAAGGAGAAGAACCTCCTGCACCGACATCACCTTGCCAGAATAATTTATCAAGCTGCCTGGCACTTGAGTTTTTAACCAGATCAAAAACATCGGCCAAAAACTGAGGGTTAGCACTTAATTGAGTTAAAGTCCCTTGACTTCTGTACCTTCTCCAAACTGGTAACCAAACTGACGGAGTAATTGAGCCCCAAACTGTAAATTTAAGAGGGCTTAATTCCCGTTTAGATTTAGTATTGGCATTTTCACCTGTTGACGGAGTATCATCTGTGTAATCCGTAAAAGGGTCTTCAGTGGTAATCAGCTTGTCAAGCTGTTCTTTCATGTTAACGCCCGGTATTAAATGATAACCTCCTTTCATAGCTGTCTGGGCACCAAGACCCATGACTTTATATAGAAATTCATTTAATTCGCCGTTATAGTTCGTACTTGTTACTGTTATAGCCATTTTTTATGCCCCCCTTGATTTAATTTTTGCCTCATGGCTTTCGTTTTGTTGTGCAACCAATTTTTCACGAAGATCGCGTTCATCTTCAATCTCAATATCATCTTTAAATTCACCCGCCGGTAAATCAGGATCAGACTTTGTAATTTTTGCTTTATCCAAAACAGCGGTTAAATCAGTAATTTGTTTAGTCAATGCATTAATCCGCTTTTGGTTTTCATCTTCAGCTACTTCTTTTTTTGGTTCTTTTTCACCAATTTTAGAAACGGCCTCAGATAACGCAGTTACTTGCTCGGTCAGTTTATCAAGCTGAATTTGCTTATTATCAATGTCCTCCACCGCTGTAATTTTATTATCTACAACAGTAATTATTTTATCTTTGGCCTCAAATGTGCCAGAGATTGGCTTATGATCACCTTCACCAATGGCTTTAATTAATTCTCCTTTTTCTAATTTACTATAAGCAAATTGAGAATCATCAATTGTGGCCAAAAGTACCGGATCATCTTTACCAAACGCTTTGCTTAGTATTCTCATTTTATTTGATTTTGAATTAGTATTTGGTGTTGCTAGAGCCGCAATATCATTAAAATAACGGCTTTCTATTTCTGTTCTTTTCTTTACATCAAGCTTTATAACTTTGTCAACTAAGCCAATTTTTTTAGCTTCTTTAGCTGTCAATCGAACATCTAATCTATTTTCCATATCAAAAATATCATCAAATGTTTTTCCGGTTACTTTTTTAAATTTTTCTTCATCAATTCTAGCCTCTAATTTTTTACGAATTAATTTATTACGATTTTCAATATCCTTTTTAAACTCTTCTGCAATATCTTCAAACCAACTCGATGCCCTGTGAACTAAAAAATTGGAAGTATCATAAGCTAATACATTATCAGCAAAAAGTAGCATGAAAAAAGCCATTGACGAAGCGTCACCCATTACAGAAATATTAACATCATTTTTATGTTCGCTCAATGCTGCAATCATAGCCCATCCAGCCGTAACAGAGCCTCCGGGGCTGTTCATCCATATTTCAATAGCTTCATTTTCTGGAGTTTCCAATATCTGATCTGTGAAATCTTTTGCAGATTGCGACCAAATATCCGTATATAATAGAATGGGTTTCGGCATTAATTTATTTTTTATCAAAAGTAATATAGATAAAAACTATATCAAAGCGAATTATATAAATCAATACGTACATTACATAAATTTTGCTTTTTATGTATTTTTTGCGTAAGTTTGTGGAATGAAAAACGTATTTAACAAAATTAAAGCTTCGATTATTTTTGAAATTAATTCTCTTTTGAATTATTATAACTTTTGGAAAATGAAGCGCAAAGCAAATAAATTGCACAAAATGACTAAAAAAAGATATCATGTTGTGCCATTGTCGGATACTAAATTGACAGTTGTGAATAATGATTATATTAAATGGTATAATAAACATAAAGGAGTTAAGAAAATAACAATTCATGATTTAATTAAAATGTCTTATTATTCAACAAATTAAGATAATATGTTGACAGTTAAAGAAGCCGCCAATAAATTATATGTATGTCCGGGAGCTGTACGTAACTATATACGCAACGGAGTAGGCAAACAAAAAGAAAAGCTCAAAGCTATTCAGGTCAAACATGGTTTGCGTACTGAATATAGAATTAAACAGGATGATTTAGAAGAGTTTAGAAAGAAATATTTGGTTTAATAAATAAATAATTATGTTTTTAGATGATGAATTATTAAAAATATGCGAACAATCAGAATTATCTACCCCTCAAAATATACAAGAACTGAATCAAATACTTTGCAAAAAATGCGAAGATTATTATAAAAGCAAAATAACGCAAACAATGACAAATAGGGAGGTCAAAGTCATTTTGGATAGAACATTTAATTTATTTGATTCTTTTGTAAGAATGGCATTAAAAAGTGAAAAAGATAGTATAAAAATACTTGGTGAATTATTTAAAAAACACACATTTAAACACCAATTTCTTTCTAATGAAAAGATAAATACAATTTATAATAAATTATATTAAACCTTAGAATTATCAACAATCTCAATCTTTTTCCCGGCTTCTTTGGTAATGTCTTCAATCTTTGCGACAATTTGAATATTAGAAAAAGCATCAACTAAATTAGATACAAAAACTTCATTGTTTTGTGTTTCCTGGTTAGTAATATCTGGCGTTCCATCCTGAAAAGTCCGACCTCTACCACTAAAACGTCCGTTTAACTTTGCTATCATATAATCATTCACAGCACTTTTACGAATAACTGGCATTGCTTCACCACGTTCTACTTTACCAAAATACTGTTTTTTGTTACCAGAAAAACCCCAAACATCTGTATCATTTCCTGAAGCGTGAGAGTCTCCAATACCTACTATATCACTGGTACCTTTTTCAAATTTAGGTGGCTTTTTTGATGCAACTATTAGCCCTTGAGCTAATCCAAAGCCTCCCACTATTATAGATAATGGTATATTTGGCAAAGCTTTAACGACTGCCACTGCCGTAGCAATTGCAATATCTACTAACGCCCTTGCTTTGTCTGAATTGAATTGTTTTAATTTTAAGGCAGCATTCTTTTTATCAAAAAATTCATTTATTTCATCTTGAGCCTGAGCATTACCCTCTGCAAGTTCTAATTCTTTTTGTCTGGCCGCTTCGTTTTCTGTTAAATCTTGTGCCCTTCTTTGAGATAAATTATCAAATACAGCATTTGAGATTAAAGAAATACCGGCCAATGCGTTTTCTGCTGTGATTTTACCATCTTCAAAAGCCTTGGCAATACCGGCAGCTATCCTACTAAATATAGCAATCTCATCACCTGCGAAACGTCCGGTAATTTGGATAAGATCAGAGAAGAAACCTTCAAGTAATTGTTTTCTTTTTTCTAATCTGTCTTCTTCGTCTTCTTCTTTTTCATCTGCAAATATTTGTTCTATTTCACGAATCTTTTCTTCTGATTCTAAAATAATAGCCTGCCTTTCTTCAGCAATTAGCGTTTCATCTTCTAATAATAATTGAAGACGAGCCTCCTCAAATTCAATTAGTTTATCCCTTAGCTCTTCAGCGTTTTCAATTTGAGATAAAGCAGCCTCTTCATTGATTTCTTGTATTGTTTCGTTTGCGGCTTTTTTTCTTTCAATTTCTTCATCACTTAAATCTTTTGATAAATCATTGAAATCTAATTCAGCTTGTTTTCTTTCCAGGATGATTTCGCGCAATCTATTTATTGCAATTTCATTTAAACCTAATGCTTTTAATTTTTCATTGGCTTGTTTTGCATCGCTGGCGTTAATGACATCATTTATTTGTTCGGCTGTAACCCCGTACAATTCATATTCCTTTTTTATTTCGTCAAAGTTGGCCGTTAATGCAACTTTTGAGGCTTCTAATAATCGCTTTCTTTTTTCAAGTGAAAAGCTTTCGTTTGCAATTGCTTTTTCCTGCTCTGTTTTAATTTTGTCCCCAACATCTAAAAGGATGTCAAGATTTTGCTCAAAAATATCACGTTCTATTTTTCTCTGTTCAATAAGTATTTTTTGCTGAGCAATTGCCGCCTGTGATCTGGCCTCTGTTAATGCAACTTCAGCATCAGCCTGTTTATCTAAAAGATCTTGTATATCTTCACCGGCACTCCTGCGAACGGCAACCTCCTGATTAATTGTGTTTAATCTTATTTGTGCTAATTTCTCTTGTTTTTGTGCTAATTCAGCGGCAGCCGCCCCGGCATCAATGGCGGCCTGTCTCATTTCTTCCATATTCCGGGTATCATCTCCGGCAATTTCACCAAGCATTTCAAATTCTGCATTTAAAACAGCAATATCTTTTTCTAATATCCTGCTTTGTGCCCTTAAAGCCCTTTGAGACGCTGCCAAATCAGCCATTTTTTGAGCCAAAATAGCAGCCTCTTTTGCTATATCTGCAAAACCTTTTGCTATCTTTTTTTGTTGTTCTTCATCAAGACCAGTTGAAACCTGCACAAATGCGCTGGCAACTTCTTTTGCTGATTTTTTTAAGTTTGAAAAGTCTATATCTATAAGGGCTTTGAAAAGTCTTATAAGTCCCTCAACCCTATTAACCAAATTCTTTTTAATTGCCTCCCATAAATCAATTACAGCTTGTTTAGGGTCTTCAAAAGCTTTTGTAAGGGCTTTAGCTAAAGTATTCATTACCCTTGTTAAGATCATCATTAAACCATTCAATCCTGCAGTTGCTTTCTCTAATAACTTAGCCCCGTTTTCAGATTTCTTGAAAGCACCAAAAAGAGCAGCCAAGGCTCCCGTAATTAAGGCCAAAATTAAAACAACAGGATTAGCTAATAATGCTTTAAATGATTTACTTAATGAATTAGTTCCACTTTCAGCACCTTTTAAGGAATCTTTGTATTTGCCTATATTCTTAGTACTATCATTAAATGCTAGGCGTTGTTCATTGATTTGGGTATTTGTTTCACCTAATTCTTCATTTAACCGGGCATACTCCTCCCGGCCTTCTTTTGTT
>DAOVYZ010000020.1 GCA_030635365.1 Bacteroidales bacterium | reverse complement strand
TAGGTAATGTAAATATATTTATAATATTTGAAGATAGTAACAAATATTTACGCTATGTAATAAAATGCATGTTTGAGGTAATGAAATGCATGTATGATGTAATAAACTGCAAAATGCAGATTTATTTGAGCTTTACTTTTTAATTATTGTTAAACCCCTGTAAACTTGATGGCAGTCAGGTTTCATTGTAGTTACTTTCGTCTCTAAAATCCAAATCACAAAAATCAAATTACAGATAAACATACAAAATCAATATTCAAATCCCAATAGCCTGATTTGATGTGATGTTTGTATTTTTGAAATTTTGGGTTTTGGATATTATTTGATATTTATTCGTTTCACCCATGAAGATATACGTTGGTATTTGTTTTTTGAGGTTTACTAAACGAATTTCATTTGTAATTAAACCTGTTAGTTTTCAGTCCATAGTGGCTTAGTTTAATTAGTGTCTGCAAGAAAACTCCATATTTTTAAAGTCTTTGATAAGAAGGCGTCAAAGACAAGGCTTTCGAAGTCTTAAAAATCAAGAAATTTACTTTTGTAAATGACTGTTTTTAAGACGAGAGTAACGCAGTATTTGGCGTTTTATTGCAAAGACTAATTAAGAACTTTCAATTTTTCTGCATGATAAATATTTTCGTTTACCCTTCTTTCATTTGCATTGATTAAAATACCTGCAATAGCTTTGGATATATCGTAGTTTGCCAATCTATCCAACCAGAAGAATTCGCCGGCAGGGTTAATTTCAAGAAACACATATTCATTATCAGGACTTAGAATAATATCAATGGCTCCGTAATTTAAGTTCAAATAATCCATTAACCGGAACAATTTATTTTTGATTTTTTGTGGTAATTCATAAGGTTTCCAATTACCAACCATTGTATTCCCTTCTTTTCTCCAATCTGTTTTAGCGTCTTCTGAACTTTGTGAATCAATTGAGTAACTGAAAACATTGTATCCAACAACTGTAACTCTCAGTTCAAGTTTTTTTTCTATCTTATTTTGGAAAACCATAGGGCAAAGATTCAATCCTTCAAGGTCTTCAATATGTTCTTTGGTTACATCGTTGGTAAATACTACATTCTCAATACCATCTCTATATACCGCAAACGAACTATGCATTTTGGTAACAATATGCCTTTGATGTTTGTTATAAAACGATCGTACAATATCAGCTGAATTTGTAATTAAAGTATCGGGTATTGTAAGCCCTATATTTTTAGCAATTTTTAGTTGGAGGTGTTTATCACTGGCACGCCTTACATTTGCAATGTTATCGAATTTAAAGACATCCAAAGAATTTATTGCTCCCTGGAAAAGATTCTTCGATTCGTTAATTGCAGGGCCAAGAAGTTGTTTATCCATATCTTTTGGTATGTTCGCTCCAATACTTGAACGCCTATACCATATTGCGTCAATGTCATTAACAATATCTATATTTTTATCTCCAATTTTAAGTAAAACAGAAATATCCTGGTCATTATTAAATCGTTGTGATAATTCTATATTTGTTGGAAATTCATCAGTATTAAACCGTATTGGCTTACCACCCAATTTATATATTTCTTCACTAACGGTTTCAATACAGGAATTATCGTTGGATCGGGTAATAATTAATATATTTTTCATAGATGTATTGTTTATTGACTTTTTGATTTTTTAAGTAATGACAATGCTATGTGTTTTGCAATAGGCATATCGAGTTCTTTTTCTAACATACCCCATTCTCCTACCGGGTTTACTTCAAGAAATACATATTCATTATTTACAGATTTAAGAACGTCGATAGCTCCAAAAGTAATCTCAAGTCCGGACATTAGCTTGTGTAGCTTATCTTTTAAATCATCAGGGATATCAGCTTTAAACCATTTTGCCATTTTTTGGCTTGTATTTTTAATATCAACAAGGTATTCACCGGATTGAAATGGTTTGATTCCTCCGGTAAAAAAACAGCCATCAACATAAATTACTCTATATTCCTCTTGTTTTTCAATTTCTTCCTGGAATATCATCGGGCATAAATGCATTCCTTCATTTTCTATCAAGTCCTGTTCTGAAACTCTCGAGGTTTTAAACGAGGCCCCTTCACCAGACATATTATAACTTATTGCTTGCTGTAATTTTGTAATAATTTTTTTATTATTATTGTGAAAGAAATCAATTATATCCGTTTTATTATTGCTGATAAGTGTTGCGGGTATTCTAATATTTAGTTCTTCGGCTAATTTTAGTTGTTTTAGTTTATTCTCGGCTTCTTTGGTTTTATGCAAGGCATCTATCCAATGTGCATGTTCAAACAGTTTTAAACAGTTGTAAAGATTTTTCTTTGATTCGCTAATGCAAATTCGTTTTGATTCAGGCGATAATTCTTCAGGAAGGGTAGGTTGCCATATTCTCCTAAGCCATACTGAGGTAATATTTTTTGTAAAAAAAGTATTTTCTTTAGTAATAACCTGGCATCCTTTTTTTTTGTGATTGAAATAATTGCTAATACTAATATGTGCCGGGTATAGGTCAGTATTAAAGCGAATAGGAATTCCCCCTAATTTCTGAGTCCAGTGCTTAACTTTATCAATGGTATAATAATCATTACTATGTGTAATTAAGAGAATTTGTGGTTTCATAATTTGTATTAAAGTTAACGAGTAATTTTAAAAGGCTGTTTCAAAAAACATTGAAACAGCCTTTAGTCGTTTATTCTACTAGATAAGGAATATCTTCATCGTCATCCGATGGCCATTTCATAGTAACATGTTCTTCACCATCATGTGGGAATTTTAATGTTCTACCACCTTTACTTACTTTTGTTTCTTTCTTAGACAATTGATTCTCTAAGAACTTTTCGAAAAAAGGATTCTTTTTTTTCATGATAATTAAATTTAAAAATTAATTTTTGGTTAAAAAAAATAATTTAAGCTAGCTTTTCAGCGTTTAAAGATATCTTATTGTAGTGAAATTATATTTCACTTTTAAAAATAGTACTAGTTTTTACTGATTTTTTCGAATTCAATTTTAAGTTCAGTCGGGAACTTGTACATATAAGTGCATTTTAACCTATTATAGTAAACGGGAGCACCCATTTCTTCAATTTCTGACATGATTTGATACATTCTCCGTTTAGATATTCTTAGCTTTTTTGCAAACTCATCGGGAGACCCGGTTCTTTCTTGTCTTATTAATGCATCAATATGCTTTAATCTATCTATATATTTAATAATACTCATATTATATTATTTTAGTTAAAGGCAACCTCTAATAATTTGTGAAAAATAAATTTGCCTGCTGGTACTCAGGGTATCTTTATAAACAAAAACTTTCTATGTCAGGTCAACTAAATATGATAAGAATATTAGGGTTTTAACCCGAAAAATTATTCCTCTCAGTCATGAAAAAAGTTCATAAAATTTTTTAACGATTACGTGCTACTATTCCGATAAATATCGGAACGGGATTTGCTTTCGGCGAATTCCACTTTGTTCCGATTTCCTCTTCCCATCCCACTATCCACTACTTATTCATGGTAGCCTGCCTGCCAATGTCAATAAGTTAAAAGAATAGCATATACTATTTAAAATAGCCACAGATTTACAGATTAAAAAAAAATCTGAAATCTGTGAATCTGTGGCGAATTAATGTTTGTTAATTTATTCATCATTAATTTTTAGTAATTGGAATTGTTATTTTTCTTTAATTTTAATACTGGCTTTGCCAGTATGATTCTTAATTAATTGGCATTGACCTGCCGGCAAGCAAGTTTATTTTATTTCCCTTTAATTAAAATAGGGCAGGCTGTTTTACCATGAATAATGCGGGTTAAAATTTTTATTAAAACTATTCATTAAAATAATAATTCAGAGCTCCTAATTAGTAAAGTGGTAGTTCTGTCTAGTAAAGTTAGGGTTTTAATTAGAATTCGAATATTTGTTATAAGGTAATTATATAGTTTAGAAACATACTAAAATTGGACTTTTATTTATAGGGTTTGTAAGGGTTTTATTCCCCGCACCTTGCTGCGAGGAGTTTCATTGTTAAGAAATGAGCTCCAACAATTATTGTCAGAGAAGGAAAAAAGTATCACAAAAAAATATAACCACATTAGTTTAAATCACAGCCTAAATAGTTTATTGCTTAATAAATAAGGATGTTTTTCTCTTTCCTTCAGTTGTATATTTTACTATAACATAAGTTCCTTTTGATAATGAAGAAATGTCGATTGATAAATTTTCAGGCTTTATTGCCTGTTTAACGCCATTTATCTTAAAAATAGATATTTCCTTATAGTCGTCGGATTTAAGGTAAATTATATCTCTGGCAGGATTTGGATAAAACCATATGGTTTCATCAATGGGAATGCTGGAGTTTGCATAAGCAATATTACTGTAATCAGAATGTATTATATCCACATATGCCCTGATACGGTAAAAACATTCAAAATTGTCTTGTAAACTAGAGTCCACATATGACCATGAATTTGCCAGTAATTGAGCTATTTCCTTATATTCATAATCTACACCATTAATTAAACGTTCCAGTTTAAATCCATCTTCGTAATTATTATTGTCACTCCATGTAAGATTAACGTGATTCGAAGAAATAATATTAGCAACCAAATTAAGAGGTGCTATAACAGTGTCTGGATTATAAGTTATTTCATCTATATAAATTACATCTACTGTAACATCACTGAAATCATTTTCCTGATCAAATGCTACCAGGTAAAAACCATTCCATGCTCCCTGAGTAACATATGGGTATATTAAAAATGTATCTTCAGTTATGAGGCTTGGATTTCCTGATCTGGAAACACGGTATCCCTCAATTTCGGAATCACTTGTTGAAGGTTCCCATGTTAATATTACTTTGTCAGATTCAAAAATTGCGGCTTCAAAATTTTCTGGCGTTGATGGCTTTTGAGTATTTTGTAAAGTTTCAGGCCTTGGCCCATGTAAAAGCCCTGCACCATGAAATCCATACCAAATTTCATTTGTATTAGGATCCAGAGTCGCTATGTGTCCATTACTTTTATATGGAACCCGTAAGTTGTTATTCCATGTTTCACCACCGTCTGTGGAATACATCAGGCCACCATTTCCCCATGTACCATTAATATGGCCTATGCCTGTCACATAAACAAGGCCTGTATTGTTTGAGTCGAGCATAATATGGGTGGGATGGGTATATTGTTGCATTCTGTGCCAGTTTTCACCTCGGTCAGTACTTTTCCATATCCCGGAACCTAACCATAATCCTCCTTTTTCCAAATCAATTAGCCACAAGACATTGGGGTTTGATGGATCGATTGCAATCCGTGTTGGGTATCTCCATAATTGATCCTCAGTATAGTTTTCATTAGGAGGGTGTACTGTTTCTCTTAGTAGTTCCCATTCAGTAGCTCCTCCTTCAACATCAAGAAAATAAATTCCTGTATAAGGCTGATTAGTAACGTCATCCCAATTAGCATAATCTCCTGTAAGCAGAACATAAACATTACCATTATTGTCAAGTTCAATTTGTGGAATTATACGGCCATTACCTTGGGGTATTCCGGTATTCATATATTCCCAGTTTGTTCCACCATCCAGAGACCTGGCTACTCCAAGGCTATGACTTCCTCCATAAAGAATATTACGGTCAGGGTCATAAGCAACTGATAGAAATGACCTGTTGTATTCGTCATTGTCAGGAGTTAACCTGGCCCATGTTCTTCCTCTGTTATCAGACCTGAAAATACCTCCATTTCCTTCCAGTATATAATAAAACCACATCAGGGGAAAATCATGAAAGCTACTTGAAGCTACATAAACCACATCAGTATTATCAGGGTCAAACGCATAATCGTAATTGGAATTTAAGCCATTGTCACACATACGTATTGAGTTACCTCCATCTTCAGACATATAGCCTCCTATATCAGCCATGCCTACATATAGTAAATCAGTATTGTAGGGATTAAATTCCAGAGCTTGAACTGATGTTACTTCCAGTCCTGTTGATCTCCATCTTTTTCCTGTTTCACGGGGATCTGTATCAGCAAATTCAGTAAAAGGAGAAAGCCAGTTTTCTCCTGTGCTTTTGGTAACATGCAAAAAGAAATATCCTGTTCCTCCTGCTTTTGATGCATCTCTTCTGTTTATATTAAAATTATCCCACGAACCATCCCACCAACCTACTTCTAATCCAACAGCACTATGTTCCAGCTTATCTGCAGGCCATGGAATGTATCCATTATCCCAGTCATTACATTGAAATTTCTTCTCAAAACTCACTCCTCCATCAGTACTTACCCATGTTTTATTTCCATACATCCTGGGCCAGTATATATTTCCTGTTACATAAATAACCCGGGAGTTATTTTCTGCCATATAAATACTTCCTTGTTGGTATTGGTTTCTAGGTATATTCCAGATACCTCCTTCTAATTTTGTTCCTCCGCCTCCGTATAGATAGTTACTTTCAGCATCAATTCTTGCATAAGTTTGATGGTGTGATACCCGTTGAAAGTTCGACTCTCCAGTTCTTTTTATCCAAACAAATCCACTGGTAGCAGTTGAGTTATCATAGTTAGCCTGGTTAGCACCATCAACTAATCCTATGTAAGGTTGTATCCAGGTTCCTACAGCATTCTCACCATTACCGTCAATATAAGCAAGAGTTAATCCATTATTATCTCGGCCACCGGCAAAGCCCAACAAGGGCATTACATTAGGAGTATGGTATAATGTAAATGTTTTTCCCATATCATCTGAGGTATAAATACCTGAAGTATCAGCGTGATATAGAATTCCCTGGGTATAATCAATAAAAGTGCCTATTGATGGGCCGGAAAAATTGCAAGCCTGAAAACTTACTCCTTTATCAATACTTTTTAGTAACCTTTCATCTGTGGCACAAAAAATAATATTGGCATTTTCGCTGTTTCCCAACCAATATTTGATTTTTTCATTTTCGTTTAAATTAATAATGATGACTGACCACGTTAATCCCTTATTTGTACTGCGGTAGGCTGTATTTCCATTATTTGCAAATAATATCACGTTGGGATCAGCTGAGAAGCCTAATGGTGATGACAAATAGAGATTTGAACTATACGTTAATTGCATATGATCAACAGGATCCCAACTCTTTCCCTGATTGGTACTTCTGAAAACTGTACCCATGTCTGTTGCTACAAACCATAAATCTGTATCGTAGGGACTCATACTAAAACTACTCATTGCACCTCCTCCTCCAATACCCTGTGGTTGATATTCTGTTTGAGCTATTATTTTGAAATATGCTAAAAGAATGAATAAAAGAAGTATATATTTATCTTTCCTCATAAGATGGTAATTTGTTAGTTTAGATCAATAATAGTTAGCTTACTTTTTAAACGGTTGTATTTATAATGACTTTAATTACTATAGATTATAGTATTGTATAATTTTTTATAACGGGTTAAATATAATAAAATTATATTAATGTGGGGCTTATTTGCATAATATGCAATTCTTAAATAATACGAGGTAACTTAATTCCTTAAATCCGCAGCAAGCCATCTAATGGACTGATAGTCACAGGATGACTTGACAAGAACAGATGTGCATAACAGCCTTTATATCATTTAGTCACCCTGTGACTTGCGGATTAGGTAATTAAAATATTTGCAGGTATTCTAGTAGAGTGTTCTCTAAAGAATGCTCTTCTAGGTTATAATGTTTAGATATGGATTTTAAAAATCTCTAAATTATTACCGGTTATAAATAGAATGGTTCTGTTACTCCTAATTTCATTTAAATATCTATGGTTCATTTATCGAACTATTGTTTGTTCCCTGTTTGGCCCAAGAGATACAATTTTAATAGGGATTTTTACTTCTGATTCAATATAATTTAAGTATTCAATGAATGCCTGAGGTAGTTCCGCGTATTTATTGATTTTTGAAATATCCTCTTTCCAACCTTTGAATTCTTTATAAACAGGTTCCAGAGGCTGATTTATTTCGTATGGTAAATAACTTATTTCGTCACCATTAAAATTATAATGAGTACATATTTGAATGGTATCAAATCCTGTTAGTACATCTGCTTTTGTAACTATAAGTTCAGTTACTCCATTGAGCATTATGGCATATTTTAGGGCAGGTAAGTCAAGCCATCCACAACGCCTTGGCCTGCCAGTAGTAGCCCCGAACTCATGACCCTGACTTCGTAAAATTCCACCTTCATCATTTTCTAACTCAGTAGGGAAGGGGCCGCTTCCTACACGTGTACAGTAAGCTTTAAAAATACCGATAACGTTTCCAATTTTATTAGGAGCAACTCCCAGGCCTGTGCAAGCACCGGCACAAATTGTATTTGAAGATGTTACAAAAGGGTAGGAGCCAAAATCAATGTCAAGAAGTGTACCTTGTGCACCCTCAGCTAAAATTGATTTACCCCCGTTCAGAAAATTGTTTACTTCATGTTCACTTTCTACCAGTTTAAACTTTTTTATTAGCTCAATACCTTTAAACCATTCTTCTTCATATTTTTCAAGATTATATTCAAAATCGTATTGTTTTAAAAGTTCTTTATGTTTATTTGTAAGAAAATCGTATTTTTCTTTAAATTCCGGATTAATAATATCACCAATTCGTAAACCGTTTCGCCCTGTTTTATCCATGTATGTGGGGCCAATTCCTTTTAAAGTTGATCCAATCTTTGTTTTGCCTTTTGCAGCTTCTGATGCAGCATCAATAATTCTATGCGAGGGTAGTATTAAATGAGCTCTTTTTGATATAATTAAATTATGTGTAATGTCAAAATTTATTTTTTGAAGTTCTTCTATTTCTTGCATAAATATTACCGGATCAATTACAACGCCATTGCCAATAATATTTATTGTTTCAGGGCGAAATACCCCTGATGGAATAGTATGAAGTACGTGTTTAATATCATTAAACTCCAATGTGTGTCCTGCATTAGGGCCACCCTGAAAACGCGCAATTACATTGTATTTAGGTGCTAAAACATCAACAATCTTCCCTTTTCCTTCGTCACCCCATTGAAGGCCTAATAATACATCTAATTTCATATTTTAATATTGTTAATAACGAGTTTGCAATTTACAACAAAAGGCTAAAAATAAAAAAATCCCCACGTTGTTTGCGGAGATTGTAATATGTTTTATAAACTATTTATTAACTTTTTTCTTTTTCCTTTTCTTTTTCCTTTTTGGTTTAGGCTTAGTTTTGACTGTACAGTCACCGCAAGTACCATAAAAATATAATGAATGGTAATTAATGTTAAAATCTAACATTTCCGAAGCAGTTTCCTGGATTTCTAAAATTCTTGGATCGCAAAATTCAAATACTTTACCACATTCCTGACAAATCAAATGGTCATGTTGTTTACAATTATATGCCTTTTCAAATTGGGCTATGTTTTTACCAAACTGGTGTTTTATAACCAGGTTACTTTCTAATAATAAGTCAATGGTATTATATAGTGTAGCACGGCTTACCCTGTAATTCTTATTTTTCATTGAAATGTATAACAACTCTATATCGAAATGATTCTCATGTGAGTAGATTTCATCGAGAATAGCATACCTTTCAGGAGTTTTCCTATGCCCTTTCTTCTCCAGATATTCTGTAAAAATTTTCTTTACCGTATCTTTTGTGTCATAACAAGTTGTCATATACAATTACTTAAAAAGATTGTTAAAAGTATAACTTTTTTTTTGTTATTTAGAATTATTTTAAAGAAAATTTATTTTGTGATCTCTTCCAGTCGTTTCACTGATTCTACGCCCTTGATCTTGCTAATATTCATAATTAAATTATTTAGGTCAGCTACATTATGAACGTATAATTCAATTTCACCTTCGAATATTCCATCGTGAGTTTCGATAATTATCTTTCTGATATTAACACTTAGTTCGTTTGAAATTACAGAAGTTATGTCAGATACTGCGCCAATACGGTCGATACCAACCACAGAAAGTTTTGCCAGGGATGAAAGGTATTTGTGTGATGTCCATTTTACTGGTACAATAAAATTCCCCTCGCTTGACATTAAACGGATAGCAGTTGGGCATTTAGACTTGTGAATTATAACAAAATCATCCTTGGGGTTTTTATAGCCTATTACATCATCGCCAGGTATTGGTTTACAGCACTTTGGAATCTGAATTTTAATATTTTCTTCATCATTATCTCCTTCAATAATAATCGGATTTTTATAATTGAATTTCTTATTCTTTTGTGGAACAACACGAGGTGTTTTTTTATTTCGACTTGATGACGTTGTTTTGGATATTTGTAACCCCCAGTATCTTATTAATTTGTTTTTGGTATTTTTCTTCAGTATTTTTTTAAGGTTATCCAGTTTAATTATACCGCTACCTATTTTACTATAAAGTTCATCTTTACTATATACATTATATTCGGGAATAATCTTTCGGAAAACCCTGGAACTTGGGTGAACTTTTAAATCTATTAATTTATTTTCTAGTATTGATTTTCCTTTTTTAATACGGTCTTTTGTTTCGGCTTTTATGCCATCAGTAATACTTGACTTTGCTTTTGCAGTTTTAACATGATTCAGCCATTCATTTTGAATTCTTTGTTTGTTTGAAGTAATTATCTCTACCTGATCTCCACTTGATAAAATATGATTTAGAGGAACAAGCTTGTGATTGACTTTTGCTCCGATAGCTTTATTGCCAATTTCAGTATGGATTTCATAAGCAAAGTCTAGTGTTGTTGAAGATTTTGGTAACGTAATTAAATCACCTTTAGGAGTAAACACTAGAATTTCCACTGCAAACAAATTCATCTTAAATTCGTCGAGAAACTCAAGTGCATCTGAGTTTGGATTTTCCAGCATCTCACGAATTTTTTTTATCCATTTATCTAATTCACTTTCATTAGATTTTTCTCCTTTGTATCTCCAGTGAGCAGCAAATCCGCGTTCGGCAATTTCATCCATCCTGTCAGACCGGATTTGTATTTCAACCCATTTGCCATTTGGCCCCATAACAGTTGTATGCAAAGCTTCATAACCATTTGCTTTGGGCGAACTAATCCAATCTCTTATCCTGTCAGGTTTTGGTGTGTAAATATCTGTTATTATTGAATATATCTGCCAACATTGTGCTTTTTCTGTTTCGCGATTAATTGATTTAAAAACAATTCTTATTGCCATTAAATCATATACTTCCTCAAATGGAATGTTTTTAGTTTGCATCTTATTCCAAATTGAGAATATTGATTTCGGCCTACCGTTAATGTCATAATCAATGTTCCCATTACTTAACCGTTCAATTATAGGAAGTGAAAAACGGTTAATTTCTTGTTGCCTCTTTTTTTCGTTATACTTTATTTTGGATGCTATTTCGTCATATGATTTTGGATGCCTGTATTTTAAGCTTAAATCTTCAAGTTCAGTTTTTATAGCATATAACCCAAGCCTGTGAGCCAGAGGTGCATATAAATAAATGGTTTCGCCTGCAATTTTAAGTTGTTTATTGGGTGGCATTGAATCCAGAGTTCGCATATTATGCAACCTGTCAGCAAGTTTTATTAATATTACTCTAACGTCACTCGAAAGAGTAAGTAACATTTTTCTAAAATTTTCAACTTGTAATGATGAACTATTATCAAAAACACCCGATATTTTAGTTAGTCCATCAATTATTGAGGCAACTTTATCACCAAAAAGGTGTGTAATGTCTTCAAGCGTATACTCAGTATCTTCAACAACATCATGTAATAAGGCACAAGTAATTGAGATAGTACCTAATCCAATCTCAGATGTGACAATCTTTGCAACTGTAATTGGGTGCAATATGTATGGTTCACCTGATTTTCTTCTTACTCCCTTATGCGATTCTTTTGCTAAATCAAAAGCCTTCCTTATTAGTTTTATATCTTTTACTTTGACATGTTTTGAACAACTTGATATTAGATCTTTATAAAGTTCCTCAGCATAAGCATCTTCATCAATAATATTGTCAATTTTTATTTCTGGATTCTTGCTGCTCATAAACCAATTTTTCCATTGTAAACCACAAATTTAATGAAAAAAAGACTAAATAAAATCAGTAAGAATTAAATTAAGGATAGATTATTGTTATGTTTCCTCTTTTTTCAAAAGATTGATTTTCTTCAGTTTTCATTTTTAAATAATACATATAAGCTCCCGCAGGGACTTTTGAACCATTAGATGCGGTACCATTCCATTCTTTAGAAGGATCTCTTGATTCAAATACAAGATTACCCCATCTGTTATATATTTTAAGTTCATAATTATCGGGCAAAAATGTAAAAACAGGCTTGAATAAATCATTTACGCCATCATCATTTGGGGTGAATGCTTCAGGAATATAAACCTGGGGATTTAAGTAAACACAAACAATATTCGATTGGCTATAATAATCAGAGGAAAGACTTTGTTCATATGTGCGTATGAAATAGCAAAATTGTCCACTATATTGTTCTCCCTGTAAGTCCTCTACATCGTCGTTAATTGTATTGAAATTCTGGAAAGTACGAATTAGTTCCGGTTCTGCATTATTGGTAATTCGGTAAATTTCATAAACAACAGGAACCATTTTATATTCTTTAAATAGGTTCCATGTTAATGTATTGATAAATTCATCATTTTCAACTTCAAGCACGATATTATTCATTATATCTGAATTGGCCCTTTCATGGCCACAATCATTTAGTGATACCAGCTTATAATAACTTATTGTGTTATCCGGGTCAGAACCAACATCTGTTGATGTTATTGTAAAATTACTGGTATTAACAGTTTCTAAAGTGTCAAAATTTCCTGTTAGTGAGCCGGATTTTAATATTTTATATGTTCTTAACTCGGAGTTTGAAGAAATTTCAAAACGTAAATCAGTATTACCACCATTGTTGGAAGCAGATATAGAATTGATATAATCAGGACTTTGAGGCATTAAAGTGAATTTATCTACAGGATTTGAATAGCTGGTTGAATCCTTACCTTGCCATATAGTTTCAATAAAAAATGTATAGTTGGTATTTTCTAATATACTTTGAACTGCGTATTCCAAATTAGAAGCATCAATTGTTGATCTGGTTAAGGTTCCATTTTCAATTGTATTAATTGCAAATTGGTTTGGAGTCCAATCATTTGCTGTAAATGCAGTTGTTTCCAAATCTTCCCATTCCAGATTTACTTGTTGTAAGCATGAATCATAGTCAAAAGTCAAATGGAATGTAGATACTTTATCCGAACTTATTGAAGATGTTGTTTCGCTTTGTATTTTATATGATCTGGGTTTTAAATGTGCTTGAGCTGTGTAATCAATGAATGTCTTTACTGAAGAATTTGTTATAACTTGTAAAGGAGATAGATTATTTATCTCTAAACTATCACGAAAAATTTCAAGATTATCTGAGCCATTATATTCCCACGAAATTCTTACATGCCCTTGGTTATTGATAACACTTACATTTGTTATTGTTAAAGTTTGAGTATTCGCTGTTTTAAAAACAGTTAAAACTATGGGTGTAACTAGGAGTATTTTAATTAGAAATCGCATATAAAAAATGAAACTTATATTAACTTAATAAACGAATATAAAAATATTAATTGTATTTACCAGCAATTGTTTTAATCAAACTATCTTCATTCAAATATATTTTTGCTAAATTATTTATTTTTTGAGGAGTTATTGACTTGATAGCTTCAAATTTCCTGCTAAAAAAATCGCAATTTAACCCTAGCTCAATTATCGGTTTAAAACTTGATGATTGCTCTAAAGGGCCATCAAATGATCTTAATAAAGATCCAAGCATATAATTTTTCACCAGTTTTAATTCATCTTCAGGAACAAGTTCTTTCCTTAATTTCCTAATTTCTAATAGGATATCAGTAATAGCATTTTTAGTGACATTTGACCCTACTTCAGATAAAATAAGTAGATACTCGGCATTTTTTAATGTTACCATAAATGAACTTATGCCATAAGTATATCCTTTCTTTTCACGAATTGCTTTCATTAAACGCGAACCAAAATAACCACCAAGGATTGTGTTTATAATGTCCAAATTATGATAGTCAGGATGGCTCCTGGGTATAATGATTTTCCCTAAACGTATTGCAGATTGTGTTACATCTTCTTTTTCAACAAAAGATTCCATGATAACAGGAGAAGAAAATTCTAAGCTTACTTCTTTTTTTTGTTTAGAAGCCCAGCTTTTATCTCCTAAGTATTCATTTAACAGGGCTATGTCTTGTTCATTGATCTTGCCGGAAATTATAATTTTGCAGTTGCAGGGATTGTAATATTCTTTATGAAACCGGGCAAGCTCATTGTGATTTATTTGACCGTAATCTTCAAGCTTAATCTTTTTACCATATGGATGATCCTTTCCAAAAAGTTGTTCATTAAATTCCCTACGCGCAAGTTCTGTTACTTTTCCCAGTTCTATTAAGAATTTTTGTTTCTCCTTATTCAGGAAAATAGATAGCTCATTTTCTGGAAATGTAGGGTTCTTAATAATATCGTCGAGAACTTCCAAAGTTTTTGGAAGATATTTTTTTAATGTATACAATGTTATATTACCTAAATCTTTGGTTGGTGTTAATTGAATAAATGCACCGTAATAATCAAGTTTTTCGGCAATTTGTTGTGAATTTAGTGTCTTTGAACCTTCAATTAACATTTTATTTACGGTGGATGCAATTAAAGGATTTTCCTGATTCCGGTTATCAATGTCAAATACCAGATCAATTTTTAAAATGTCTTGAGCGCCAGCGTTAAGCATATAAGCCTCTACATTGTTATC
>DAOVYZ010000277.1 GCA_030635365.1 Bacteroidales bacterium | reverse complement strand
TTTGTGGCTATTCTTTTTTTGCCACTAAAACACTAAATCTCTAAGTATCACAAAAAAAGTATAACCACACTTAGTTTAAATCACAGCCTTAAAAAATAAGAATTTTTATTTTAAAACTGCTTGTATTTTCAAACTCCGGTATAGGAGGAATAATCCCACAATTACAAACGGTATACTTAACCATTGCCCCATATTTAAAGCCATTTCTTGTTCAAAATCGACCTGTACTTCTTTAATAAACTCAATAAAGAATCGTACAGAGAAAAGCAAAATAAGGAATATACTAAAAAGCAACCCATGTCTAATCTGAGTCCCCTTTCTATTATACACAGTAAAAAGTAGAATGAAGATTAAAAGATAAGATAGTGCTTCATAAATTTGTGTAGGATGTTTTGGAATCATTTGTCCGTCTCTTAAAAAAACAAACCCCCAAGGCATATCTGTTGGGTTTCCATATATTTCAGAATTCATTAAGTTTCCGGTTCTGATAAAAAACCCTGCTAATGCAACAACAATAACTATCCTATCCATTATCCACAAGAAAGGTTTTTTATTCTTCTTTGAAAAGTAATATAGAGCAATTAAAATACCTACAGCTGCTCCGTGGCTGGCTAATCCACCACGCCATATTTTAATTATTTCGAAAGGATTACTCAGATAATAATCGGGTTGATAAAATAAACAATGCCCTAACCTGGCACCCAATACCGTTCCTACAGCCATATACACAGTTAGCTTGTCAAGCAATTCAACAGTTAAGCCTTCTTTTTTAAATATCTTTTGCATAATAAGGTATCCAAAAAAGAACGACATAGCAAAAAGAACACCATAATACCTTATAGTAATTCCCCAAAAACTAATAATATCAGGACTTACATCCCAGTTTATATAGTTAAGTAACATGGCTTAAATTGTTTTTAGTAAATTACAAATGTATAAAAAAATAATGTTGTATTATGCTTTATTAGCTGTTATGTTATTAAATGTTAAAACCATTATTAAAAAACCAATATATTGATAAAATATTTATGATATACTATTTTAGATGATTGTACATACATATTAAAATAAACTTTTTATGTTTGTAGATTAGATTACATTTTAAAAAAGGAACATGAGAATTAATTATATACAAAAAACATTTTATCTCTTATTTATCGGCATATACATCTTTCCCGGATGTGCAAAAATAGTTACACCTACCGGAGGTCCTAAAGACAAAGATCATCCGTTAATCGTAGAAAGTGAACCTCCATTTAATAAAACCAATTTTGAAGAAGACGAAATAAATATAACATTTAATGAATATATTCAACTAAAGGATCTAAATAGTAGTTTAATTATCTCTCCTCCGCTTGACGAAAAACCTGAAATTAAAGTTAAAGGGAAAACACTAAATATTAAGTTTGTTGAGCCATTAAGTGATTCAACTACATATAATATTTATTTTGGAAACTCTGTTCAGGATTACAATGAAGGAAATCCTATTGAAAATTTTCAATACATATTATCAACCGGAACATTTATAGACTCATTATCCATAGAAGGTGAAGTACTAAACTCTTTCAATTTATTGCCTCAAGAGAATGTTTATGTTATGCTTTACAACAATCTGAAAGACTCTGTTCCAATTAAAATTATACCCGAATATTTATCAAAAACAAATGAAAAAGGGCATTTCAGAATTAACAATATAGGGCATGATAACTATAAGCTTTTTTGCTTAAGAGATTTAAATAAAAATTATCTTTTTGATCTGCCAAACGAAGAAATTGCATTTATCGATTCACTAGTAAGGTTTGAACTCATTACGGATATAAAGATTGATACTTTGTATAAAGTAGATACAACCATAATTTCTTCTAATATAGAAGTTCTGGATAGTACTTCTATATTACCAAATCCTGAAATAGATACTATTATTACTGAAATAAAATCATATTATCCTGTACATCATTATATTTTAATGCTTTTTCAGGAAGATAGAGAAGTGCAATATCTCTCTAATTCTAAAAGAGACAGTAAGCAAAAAATAGAAATCATGTTTAATAAACCTATAGAGGATAGCATAGTATTCTTCCTTCCTGATACTACGATTGGACATGACTGGTATATCCAGGAATCTTCAACTAATAATGACACTATTTTTTATTGGTTAACAGATAGTACAATATTCAATAAAGAGAAAATTATTGCAGCCGTTACTTACCAAAAGGAGGATTCTAATCTTGTTTACCAATGGAATACTGATACTTTAAGCCTTAGGTTTGTTGAACCTAAAAGAAAAAGAAAAGAAGTTGCAGATACCTTAATTAAATATAAACTAAATGCTAAGCACCTTGGCACATTTGACCTAAACAAACACTTAAGTTTTAATTTTGAAACTCCTTTAGAACTCTATGATACTTCAAAAATAAAACTATTTGCTTTACCTGATACTGTAAAAATACCTATTGAATATGATTTTGTAAAAGACAGTCGTAAACTTAGAAAATATGAAATGCATGTGGATTGGGCTGAAGATATTATTTGTAGATTAGAAATATATCCCCATGCATTTGTCGATTTATACGAAAGTACAAACGACACAAGTATAATAGAATTTAAAACACAAAAACTTGATTATTACGGAAAAATCCTGGCAAATATTACCGGAATAGACTCTTCATTTCAGATTATTACACAATTAATTCTGCCAGAAAAAGAAGAGGAAAAAATATATACGCAAAAAATTATTCAGTCTGATCAAATAATTGAATTTGATTTTCTTCCTCCTAAAGAATTTATATTGAAAGTAATTATTGATAAAAACTTTAATGACGAATGGAATACGGGAGAATATCTTGAACATATCCAACCAGAAGAAGTTCTGTATTATAATGAAAAAATTAAAGTCAGGTCGAACTGGGATATTGAAATTAATTTTGACGTAAATAAGAAATAAAAAATATGTCAGTATTATTAGAATTTGCTATGTTCCCCACCGATAAGGGAGATAGTGTAAGCGAATATGTAAGTAAAATAATTGAGATAATTGACAAGAGTGGCTTTAACTATAAACTTACTGCCATGGGCACAATTATTGAAACAGAAACCCTTGATGATGCTTTAAATATAATTAACCGTTCATATAAAGTGTTGGAGCCATATTCAAAGAGAGTGTACTCATCAATAAAACTTGATATACGAAAAGAGCAATCAGGACGTTTAGATAAAAAGATAAAATCTATTGAATCAAAGATTGGTGAAGTGAAAAAGTAAGAAGCAAATAAACCTGTTAAAATTGGTTTTAAAACGAACAAAACAGTTCTGTTTTACGTAAATATTTAATATCTTGCATATTCCATAATATTAACTAATTTGGCTATGATATAAATAAATGTTGAGTTTAGTGTAAATTTTGAGTTTTGGTGTCTTTGTGGTTATTCTTTTTTGCCACTAAAACACTAAATCTCTAAGTATCACAAAAAAAGCACAACCACATTAGTTTAAATCAGAGCCATTAATTTCAATAACAATTTATTAAAATGTATAAACGAATTTTAATATTTATACTGGTTACTTTTTTAGCTAGTCTCCTCTATGCTCAAAAAAGCACAACCATTCAACTAGTTCCAACAAGAGAAAAAACCTCAAACACAGAAAAAGTACAAATATCAACAAAGAAATTAGTATTTGTAGAATCCTTTTCTTCAATCGAACTTTTTGAAAAGGAAACAAAAGAAGGTACATACCGGCAGTTAATATCCCGGGGAATGTCAAAATCATACAATACCGGAAAACCCGATCTCCCTGTAATTACCAAATTAATTGAAATACCTGCCAATTCGAAAGCTAAAGTCAAAATACTTAGTTATGATAAACAGATTGTAAATCTAAAAGATTATAATATTTCAAAAAAAATTATTCCGGCTCAACCTTCCATAGAAAAAAGTAAAGGCCCTAAAGATGTTCCTTTTTATAAAGATCAAAATATATATAAGAAAAACTCATTTTTCAAAAATGAACTCATAAAATTTGAGGACAGAGGATTTCTAAGAAGTAAGCATTTAGGATACATTGAAATATCACCCTTCCAATATAATCCTGTAACAAATACTTTAAAAGTGTTTAATAATATTAAAGTTGAAGTATCATTTGTCAAAGATAATAGCAAATCGGTAAATACAAAAACACTTCAGTCACCTTATTTCAAAAATATTGCATATAACACACTAAATAAAGTAGAAGAATCGAAGGATTTAATAAGTAATCCCGTAAAATATGTCATTGTTTCCGATCCAATGTTTGAGGAAACATTACAACCATTCATAGAGTGGAAAACAATAAAAGGATTTAATGTGATTACAGCATATACAGATGATCCGGGTGTTGGAAATACCACAACTACAATAAAGGCTTACCTTAAAGATTTATATGATAATCCCTCGGATGGTGTTTCGCCAACATTTGTACTACTTGTTGGAGATGTTGGACAAATTCCAACGTTTAACGGAACTTCCTCATCACATTATACCGATTTATACTATTGCGAATATACTGATGATAAATTGCCTGAAGTTTTTTATGGCAGGTTTTCTGCAGAAAGTGTTGCTGAACTTCAGCCTCAAATTGATAAAACACTTGAAGTAGAAAAGTATCAAATGCCTGATCCCTCCTATTTGGATAATATTGTACTTGTAGCAGGTGTAGATAATAATTATGCCCCTACTTATGGTAATGGGGCTATTAACTATGCAAATAGTTATTATACTAATGAAACAAACAGTATCACCTCGTACTATTATTTATATAATGACGATAGTGGAGTAATGGCTTCAAATAATTCAGGAGCTTCAGAATCAATAAGAAATTATATAAATCAGGGTGTCAGTTTTTCAAATTATACTGCACATTGTAGTTCGAACGGCTGGTCAAATCCCGGTTTTAATACCGGGCATATAAGTAGTTTAACCAATGAGCATATGTATCCATTAATTATTGGAAACTGTTGTCAATCGAATACATTTTATGATAACGATTGTTTTGGCGAAGAAATTTTAAAAGCGGAAAATAAAGGAGCTGTTGGTTATATAGGAGGTTCAAATAATACTTATTGGGACGAAGACTATTATTGGGGTGTTGGTTTGGTTAGTACTGTAGTTGTAAATCCAACATATGAAAATAGTGGATTAGGAGCTTATGATAAATTTTTCCATTTAAATGGTGAGGCAAAACAAAACTGGTATATTACACAAGGCCAGATAAATGTTGCCGGGAATTTAGCTGTTGAGGCATCTGGTTCTTCCCGA
>DAOVYZ010000009.1 GCA_030635365.1 Bacteroidales bacterium | reverse complement strand
TTATACTCATTTAATTTTCCTCCCATATATAGCGGTAAACTTACACTCATTGTTACATCATATGAACTGTTATATGCCAGCTGAGATTTTCCTCCAGGATATAATACACCACTGGGTTGAAAGTCAGTGGTTGGTAACTCAAAGCTTGGAACATTCATCTCCGCAGGATCATTTTGATAAGTATAACTCCCGCTAAGATCAAATTGTGGTAATACTGAACGTTTGCTTAATGTATATGTGGCATCGCTTGCACTCAATTCAGCTTCTGCAGATTTGATTGTTTGATTATGCTCTAATGCCATATTTTTACATTGCTCAAGAGTGAGTTCCATTTGTGCATTACAAACATAGCTCCCTAATAGTATTAGGCCTGATATAATTATATTTTTCATCATTTTGCTTTTTATCATTTATAATTATTAATGAAATCTATGTATCTCTTGAGTCTTTTGATTTCTTCTCTTTCTGATACATGACATTAAAAACTCATTCTCACTTTGCAATGTCAATTCTAACTTTCGCATTCTTCTCGGAATCATAGCCTTTACTGCTTCTATCTCTGAATAATCAATACTTTCAAACCTTTTTGCTATTGCAAGTGTTTTATCTTTTAAATCCTTACTATAAATCACCTTATCAACAAGATTATTTTGTAATAACTCAGGAGAAAACAATTTATCTGTTAAAAACAGCAACTTAACAGGATTAATGTATGTTTTAATAGAAGATTCAGAATAAACACAACCTCCTTTTGGTATGTTTAACATATTTGTATTGTCATTATCTATATGGAAATCATTATTTATTATCCTAATATCTGCTGCCATTCCAAAATTGAAAAGCATAGGGTTTAAATACTCAGAATCCATTGAAATTACGACCTTATTTAGAGATTTTATCTTTAATAATACTTGATCGTATACTCTAAACACTCTCAATATAGAATCTTCATAATCTTCTCTTTCAAATAATGAATTCCAGATTTGTTTGAAACTATCTAATGAATAATCTGCATGGTTATTACTTATTACCACTACTTTTACAGAATCATCTTTATTAAATTTATTAAAGAGTTCAATTATTTTATCTTTATATTCAAATGTTTTGTTCTCTAAAAACAGACAATAATTAATATATAGAATCACAGTATTGTCATGCAACTCAACATTTAAAAACCTATCATTTTTATTTATATCTTTCATTTTTTTAGCCTTTAATCATTGGCATACCCAACCCGATAGCTTCACATAAACATATCGGGAGGATATGTTTCATCTATTTTTGATCAATAATTTTCACTTTATAAAAAAGAACATATAACAACGGTACCACCAATAGGGTAAGAACAGTTGCGAATAGCAATCCAAACATTATTGTTACTGCCATAGAGCCATACATTGGATCTGTAACTAATGGAGACATACCAAGTATTGTTGTTAATGCAGTAAGCATAACAGGACGCATACGGCTAACAGCAGCATTAACAATTGCATCATATGGTGACATTCCCTCTTTATTTAAGTTTATGTCTATCTGATCCATCAAAACAATTGCATTCTTAAGTACCATGCCAATAAGTCCAAGAAATCCTACAATAGCCATAAAGCCAAAAGCTTTACCGGTAACAAACAAACCAATCGCCACTCCTATAACCGACAATGGAATAATTGCTATTACTATAAGCGATTGCCTGATGCTATTAAAAAGCATAACGATTATAAAGATTATCAATAAGATGGCTAATGGAAAGAATTTGCCTACTGCCTCATTAGATTCTAATGAAGGTTTATATTCACCATCCCACATCATTGAATAACCATCCGGTAAAGGAATTGCTTCTATTTTATCATTTACCTTTGCATGCAAAGTACTTCCTGTCATTTCCGGATCTAGAGGATCACATTGAACAGTAATTGCTCTTTGTCTGTTATAACGTTGAATAACACTGTTCTCCCAAGAAATCTCCATATCTTCAACTATTTCTTTTAATGGCACTGATGTTGCATTACTCTCTGACCAAACAGCTGTGTTTTTTATTCTCTCAATATTATTCTTTGATTGATTGTCAACCTTCAAGAAAATTGGTTTCTTCTCCTCGTTTTCACGGTATAATCCAACTCCTAATCCTGTAGTTGTAGAACGTAGAATTGCATCACCCAAATCAGCTCTTGTAATACCAGCTCTACAAGCCTTAATTGGTGAATATTTTGGATTCCATGTCATTACTTTATTTCTCCAGTTATCTGTAATATCACCACATGCAGGTTCGTTGCGCATGATTTCTTTAGTTTTCTCGGCTAATCCTCTTAAAACTTCAGGATCCGGGCCAATGAAACGAGCTTCTACTTTATATTTTATTGGAGGGCCTCCTACGTAGCCTTTAATCATGGCTCTGGCATCAGGATAATTCTCTTTTAAATATTTATTAATACTTTCTCTTATATTCAAAGGCTCATCACATGAATGTGTTTCTATCATTAATTGTCCAAAACTAGAATTTTGATTCTCTGTGTGAGCACATATTAAATATCTGGGAGGTGTCTGACTTAAACTGGTTGTAATATTATTTATTTCAGAATAATTCTCGAACAAATAATTCTCAATTTCGGATAAATCCTTAGATACTTGATTTTGACTACTTCCCTCCGGTAACCAATAATCCACTAAAAAATACGGTTTTTCTAATGGCATGAAGAAAGCCTTCTTTGTTTTTGTAAATGCAAACACAGCTACTACTAACAAACCAAGAACACAACAAATTGATATCTTTCTGTACTTCAATATTGTTTCTAACCAAGACTTAAAAATTACATATGCCTTTCCATCAAAAGGATTCTTAATCTCTTTATTAATCTTTAAAAATCTCTCACAAGTCAATGGTGTTTGTGTCATTGCAAATACCCAACTCAAACCTAGAGAAATAGCAAGAACTAAGAATAAATCCCTGCAAATTTCCCCGGCAGCATTTGGTGCCATAAATACCGGCATAAAAGCTAAAATTGCAATAACAGTTGCTCCTAACAGTGGTATAGCAGTTGACTGTCCAACGTTCAAAATTGCTTTTCGCCTGTTCAATCCTTTCTGTAATGCAACTAAAGTACCATCGGTTACAACAATGGCATTGTCTACAAGCATACCCATAGCAATAATAATTGCAGCAAGAGATGTTCTATGCAGACTAATATCCATACCATACATAACAACCAGTGTCCCAAGTATTGAAAATATCAAACCACTACCAATTAACAACCCGGAACTAAGTCCCATTGTTAATAATAGAATCACAATCACAATACCAACAGATGCTATAAGATTAATGATAAACATATCATTAGCTTTTTCAACTTCATTTGCCTGATTATAGATGGAAATCATTTCTATACCTATTGGTAATTCAGGAGTTATCTTTTCAAGTTTTTTAGCTAAATCCTCAGCCATCACTAATACATCACCGCCTTTGGCTGTAGAAATTGCCAATCCTATTGAAGGTACCTGATTATGACGCATTAATGTAACAGCAGGTTCTAAGTAAGATTTATTTACCTGAGCGATATCCTTTAAATACATTTTCTCCTCACCTACTTGAATTAGAGTGTTTCTAATCTCGTCAATACTTTTGAAAGCTGTATTACCGGCTACTCTTATATTTCGCTGATATAGTTCAATAGTTCCTGCAGATGCAATATTAGCCTGAGAGTTTAATGCTCCGATAATTATGCCAGGATTAATTCCTAACTCAGATATCTTAGCATCACTCATAATAATATCAATACACTCAGTTCTATTCCCAAACAATGAAATCTTACCAACATGCTCTGCTGTCAATAGTTCACGCTTTAAATATTGGGCATAATCATTTAATTCTTCATATGAAAAGCCATCACCCGTTATTGCATAAAACATCCCATAAACATCTCCAAAATCATCAATAATAACAGGCGCTTCGACACCCGGTGGTAAACTTGACTCAGAATCTTTAATCTTCTTTCTTAATATATCCCATTGCTGAGGCATTTTATCAGCATCCAATTTTTGTTCTAAATCTATTTGCACAACAGACAAGCCTGCATAAGAACTGGAGTAAACTTCATTAATACAATCTATTTCCTGAGCAGCACGCTCAATAACCTCCGTAACTTCCTGCTCAACCTCGTGAGGAGATGCTCCTGAGTATTGAGTAATAACCAATGCTGTTTTAATTGTGAATACGGAATCCTCAAGTTTTCCCATATTAAAATACGAGAAGATACCTCCTACAAATACAAGCAAAAGAGTAAAGTAGACTACTACCCTGTTTTTTAGTGAATATTCTGCTAAATTCATTTTTAAAGTTGATTTCCTACGTTAGACTTTGAAAACTTTGACATCATTTTTACTTGTTGTCCTTCATGCAAGTAATGAACTCCAGCAGTCACTACATTATCATTATCTCTTAAACCATCGGTAACAGAAAGCATTTCATCAGAAACAATACTTCCTAATTTTACCTGTTTTAAGGATACAGTATTTGTTTGCTCATTGAAAATCCAAACACATGTTTTATTTTCTTTCGAAAACACCGATGTTACAGGCACAAGAAATGAAAAATGACTCTCCTTATTCGGAGTAATAATCTCAAGATTGGCAGTCATCCCTGCACGAAGTTTAAAATCTTTAGGAACTTCAACTAAAACTGAAATTGGATAAGACTGTTTTGAAAGACCGGATTTTGCACCTATTTCCTTTATCCTTCCTTTTAATCTATGAGTTGTTTCATTCTTTACAATACACACAAACTCTGTTTCGGAATTAATCTTATCCATATCTTGAGCTGAAATCCATGCATTAACCTCATAGTTTGAATAATCAAGCAAAGAAACAATTGGAGCTCCCGGATTTACTTCCTCAAAGTTCTCTACAAAAAGAGTATTAATGTAGCCTGAAAAAGGCGCTTTAATCTCTGTATCGATTAATGAATTCTTTGCACTTTCGTAACTAGTCTTTGCCAGTTTGTAATTTGTTTCCATTTGGTCGAATAAACTCTTCGAAACACTCTTCTTGGCAAGCAAATTTTTATATCGCTCATATTCAGCTTTCGCCTGAAAATACATTGATTCAGCACTTTCAACAGCTATTTTAAAATCACGAGGATCAATTTGGGCAATTACTTCTCCTTTTTTAACGTAACTGCCAACTATATTATTTAGCTTTACTAATGGGCCTCCAACTCTAAAAGCTAGCTTAACCTCTTTTAGCTCATTAATGCTTGCTGGTAAAACTATTTTAGCCTGATTAAGATTGCTACTTACTTTTACGACCCTTACCGGTCTTACAGATTTTTTAATCTGTTTTTTCTCACCACATCCTGTCATCATAATTAAGATACTAAGTGACAGTACAATTAATCGTTTTTTCATAATTTCTAATTAAACTAATTTAGTATATTTGGTTTACATTTCTATTTATTTTTATACACAAGTTTATTGTTCAAGTGCATTATGATTTAGAATAAAGCTCTATTGATTTGTTTTCGATATCTCTTCTTAAGATTTCTTAATCTGCTATTCTCTATACATTCTGTCATAATAATTATATTTCTAAGCGTCATTATAATTAAACCATACTCTCTTATTCCTCACTACACCAATATGGTGTATCTGGTTTACTTTGTGATAAAAAATATACACATGATCGCTACCAGGTGTATTATTTTACAAATTAACTTCTATCTATTTTCTTATTCCCCTAATCAATATTTTAATTGCAAATAACAAACTCTCCTCAAACTCAGCCTTAGTTTTATTTCTCAAAATATTAATCTCAATAATCCCGCTCAAAAAACCAAAAATAAATTCAGGATCAAAGGAATCAACAAAATATCCAAGCTCCTTGCCTTTTCTAAAAAAGTCGGTATATAGCTCCTCAAAGCGGATTATCCTATTATTTATCATCTCTCCAATTCGGGGATACTCTTTTCTTAATGCAGATCCATTTTTAATAATTGTTTCATCAAACATATTAGCAATAACATCAGCAAAGTTGTCTAATAACTCATCATATGATTTACCACTATTAAAGAATTTCTTATTTTTATTAATATTCTTATTTATAGAATCCAAATTACTCTTGTATAAAAGATCCTCTTTATTACCAATAATCTTATACAGCGTTCTTTTAGACATTCCACACTCTTCAGAAAGGTCATCCATATTCCAACCTTTCACACCGTATTTAAGCAACAATTCTCTTGTTTTCTCAAATACTCTATCTTCTATGTCTTTGTCTCCAACTTTTGCCATAATTATAAGAATACGCTGTATTCGTTTTTAGTTTACATGGTGCAAATATAAATATAAAAACTTATTATACAAGAAAAATAAAAAAAGTTTCTTTTAAAAAGTTAATAATTATTGGTAAAAAAATTAAGCCCCTATGTGAAGCGGAGCAAATGTGCTTAAGAGCACTGGGGTTTCAAATTGTAAGGGCAAAAGTGGGTTAGCAAAAAAACTAAAACAATTTTCTATCATACCTACCGAACCAATCTCGATAAATAAAGTATCAAACTGTTACGAATAAATTATACTTTCTTAACAGACCGTGAAGTACTTTTCTATTTGCAAAAACTGTTAGAAGGTGAAAGAAGTTTCCCGAATTATTTACTTATCAAAATAAGTTGGAATAATGTTTGATTTTCTGAATTTTAGCGGCTTGTTTCTAACTGTTTTTTAGCAGTAATTTCTCACAAGATGGCCTTATATTCTTTTTAACAAAATTGGTTTGTTCAATTTCATCATAAAATTCTTCTATATAACTACGAACATATTTCTGCATTCTTTTATCAATGAATTCAAACGAATCTATAAATGAAAATATATCATTTTCCTTCTCTCTAAATAAATTCAGAACTTCATTATATGTTTCATCACTTCTGCACATGCCATAAAAATAACGCTCTGTAACACTCTTTATTCCTATTTTTTCTGAAGGTTTTGCGTATATAGTATTTACAATGCCAGAAAAATCAAAATCATATGGAATTACAATAAGTTCCGGCTTAGTATAATCTTTTAAAGTTAATAGCTTTACATTATGCCTACCTGCTACCGAATAATCTGTATTTCCAATCATATACTGAAAAATACTCATGATTGTAGTCTTCAATGGGTCACATTGCCTATAACTTATTTTATCCATTTTTAGAGGGTATGCTTCCAATCTTTTAGCAAGTAGGTCTTCCGGCTCGATCATAAAAGCCCAATTCTTAGTTATTTTATTTTCTCTTCCGGTATCAATATATTTTATTTTTGCTAAACGAACCTTAAAGCTATAATCTGTAATAATATTTAAAAGCTTATAAGCAATATACTCTTTTAGAAGGTAATCATTATATGTTTTAGAATCTTTACAATGTGAAACAACCTTAATTTTATTAACACTAGAAATATAATCCTCGTTAACGTTCGATTTTTTAACATTTATCCAATATGGTGGAAAATAACATTGCTTTTTGCGAAACTTTCCCCTTGCCCTTATCCTGATATTCTTCTCAATTTTTAAAGTATCATTAATAAAATAAAAAAGCTCAGCCGGTAAATAATCTTTATCTGATTTTTCTTTTGTCAGATTTTTTATATCAAATCGTAAAGTTAGTTCCAGTGGTTCATCTATATCAAAGAAATTTGAAGGAAAAAGTATAGTATCACTAAGATTATTATCACCTGCATCATTTTGTGAATAACCTTCAGTAAATAAAATTAGCAAACAAAAAATAATAAAAAAGCACCTCATAATTCAATAAGCTTTAATCTCGCGGACAGTCAAAATATCTTATTCCCTCGACCTTCTGAAAGTATATAATTAATTTAACCTGATCTCTAATAAGGTCAACCGGCCCAATATCTACCTTTTCAATATTAAGGCCAAATCTATTAGATAAATCCTTTTTTAATTCTTCATATTTATCCGGTTTTATTAAATCAGTCCTATCATAAATTATTGTCTTTTTTTGAAGTTTTAAGTTAACCAAATACCATTCAACTATAAATGCAACAAGAACCGTTAATATATCTGTTATAAGTAGCTCTGCCATACTAATATTTTCATTAGCAAGTGCATTCTTTACCGACATGCCTATAACTAAAAACAGGTATGTCATCTCTCGTGGAGGAATCTGATTTGTCCTATACCTAAGAATTCCAAATATGGCAAATAGCCCTAAAGCAAAACCTATCCGTAAGCTAACGGTACCTAGCAACATACAAATCTGAAAAACAATAATACTGGCTATCATAAATGTAAAAAAGTATTCTCTATCACCTCTTTTCTTGAAATACAGGAAATAAGAAGGGATAAATACCCAGAATAAATTATAACAGAATCGTGCAACTAAGTGCATAAAATCCTCAGCATGAAAAAAGTCTAAGCCAAAAATTTTTGTGGTTTCTAATGAATCAACAATAAAGTTAAGTATCATAACATATCTTGTTTACAGTGGTTATTTTTTTATGAAAACGATTATGTTTAAGTTGTGGCGTTAGAAGAATATTCCCCATTACATACTTACTTATGCCATATGGACGAATTAATGTATTACGAAGAATTTGGGTAAATGGACTAATTCCACCAGTTTTATTACGTTTTACTTCAATAATTGCAAGGCCGGGTAAACCCACTTCATTTAACTCATTTCTAAATCGAATGTCAGTATCAATTGTTATTCTTTCTAATTGGTCATTACTGGCTAGTGTAATTCTATTAAAAAGAGTCCAAATATTTGGTTTTAAGTCAATACCCGGCATCAATATTTGATTATTGATAAAAGCTTCATGTTCTTTCTCAATACTCTTTGAAAAATCAAACTGTTTTCTCCTCTTAATAGTCCTTATATAATTCTTTTTCTTCTTGACTTCCAAAAATGTATCACCGGTATCCAAGTACTTCCTGAAGCGAATTTTATATCTAATTCTTTTGCCTCTATGGTGATCAAAATAAGTCTTCAAATCAGGAGTATCAAAATACAAAGATTCATATCCGAAAACTCTTGCATTGTTTGTTGCCTGAATTCTAAATTCTTTATTAGCTTGAATCAGTATTTGAGGTAATCGCCTAATACTACAAATATATTTTGTATCAATACGATTCAGTAACCTGCACTCATACAACTCTTTTAAACTAATCGGGTCAAATTCTAGTAGTATATTTTCAAGCGAATTGGCCATACAGTATAATTAAACTCATCAAAACTAATTAAATTATAATAAACCTATACTTAATACAACAATTTATGTTCACTACACATTAATCTGTATTACAAGTTAAGTAAAATAAACTATATAATAATAGGACAAGGACAGTTAACTATATTTGATTAAAAAGCAGGAATAAAAAAACCGGTTAAATCATAACCAGTTTTTTTATTATAAATCAAATTACAGTTAGAATTATCCATTTTTCTTTTTTTCTTCTTTTTTCTTTTGCTCTTCTTTCTTTTTTTGTTCAGCTTTTTTCTCACATGTACTTGGGCATTTTTTTGATTTTTCTTTTGAACAACACTTTTCAGTTTTTGCGTTTTCTTTCTTTTCTGGTTCCTGAGCATTAGCCGGTGCTAAAGAAATAACTGCAACAAATGCTACACATGTTAGGAATGCTAAAAACTTTTTCATAATAGTTTTAATTTTCGTTAATAATTATGATAACAAATTTATAAAGAGATGTCATTAATATAAGTTATTATGAGGTTAATTCGTGTTAACACGATGTTAAAATCATGCAAATAAATCTTTTTCTGGTTATTTTTGTATCAACATATACTCAAAAAATATTTTAATTTTACCTTTTAAAAGACATCTTATCAATAAACTACTGTTTTAAAGTTAAATTGTTCTAATGAGAAACCGAAAATTGCAATTAAGTTTGATAATTATAACTTTTATAAGTTTAATTGCATTAGTAATTATACAGGTTTCATGGATAATTAAGGCTGCTAATATACAAGAAAAACAATTTAGCCATAGTGTAAACATGGCAATGAATCGTATAATAAAAAAATTATGTGAGGATGAATCCATTTGTAAAGAGGTTGCTGATTGTTTAATTAAAACCAAGTCAGGATCGTGCTATTCAAGTATGTTTAACAATATTGAATGGAAAAAAGTTAATTCAATTGTAAAGAAATCTCTTGATCATTATAATATTAAAATTGACTACGAATTTGACATTGTTGATACACGCAAAGATTCAGACTATAATGTTTGTAAAAAAACTTATTTTTCAGATAATCTTGAAAGTATTTTATTACAAAATTCTATTGAACTGAAATTAAGATTTCCTAAAAAAAGTGAATTTATAATTGCGCAAATTGGATTTATGTTTATCAGTTCAATAATACTTATAGTACTTATTAGTGCATCATTCTTGATAATACTAAAATTCTACAAAAGAGAAAAGTCCCTATATTTAAATACCAGGGATTTTATTAATAATATAACCCACGAATTTAAAACACCAATTACAAATATTGCACTTGCAAACAGCCTTATTTCTAAAAACGAAAAGGTAGAAAATAATAACAAGTTAAATCAGTACACAGAAATCATTAAACTAGAACATAAAAAATTAAAGAATAGAGTTGAAGGATTATTAGATGCTGCACGTATCGAGAATGGATCAAGTAACCAACGTGAAATAATTGATATATGTGCCATAATTCAAGGTACTGTAGATTCATATCAAGTACAGCTCCATGAGTTAAAAGGGAAAATAGAATACGAAAAAACTTCCGATAAATGTAATGTATATGCCGATAAAGAGCAATTTCAATTTGCTATATCTAATTTAATTGATAATGCAATTAAGTATTGTAATAAAATACCAAATATTACGATTAAGACTTATTTAAAAAATGATCAGGTTATACTTAATATTGAAGATAATGGAATCGGTATTAAGCAAAAGCATTTAAAACAAATTTTTGAAAAATTCTATCGTGTTCCTACGGGAGATATTCATAATGTTAAGGGATTTGGAATAGGATTGTCGACTGTTAAAGCAATTATTGATTCAATAAATGGAGAGATTCATGTAGAAAGTAAAATTGGGAAAGGAACTAAATTTACGATCAAATTACCTTATTGCATAGAAAAATAATAATGCAGAAAAATAAAGCAAAAATATTACTTGTTGAAGATGATACAAATCTTGGATTTTTGTTACTGGAATTTCTTGAATCTAATGGATTTGACGTGAAATTATATCGTGATGGATTATCAGGATTAAAAGGATTTAAATCATCTGATTTTGATTTCTGTATACTTGATGTTATGTTACCTCATATGGATGGTTTTACTCTTGCTGAAAATATTAGAGAACAAAGCACAGAAGTACCTATTATTTTTCTAACGGCGAGGTCAATGAAAGAAGATAAGCTCAAAGGGTTCAGGATAGGAATTGACGATTATATTACCAAACCGTTTGATGAAGATGAGCTTTTGTTTAGAATACAATCGATATTAAGAAGGGTACAACCTAACCATGAGAACCAGCAAAACCTGGTTTATAAACTAGGTAGTTACGACTTTGTTCCCACAAACCAAGAACTTAAAATTGGAGATGAACTAAAAAGGCTTACATCAAAGGAAACTAAGGTTCTCGCAATTTTAGCAAGATCACAAAATAATATTGTAAGCCGTGATAAAATAATGACTGAAGTTTGGGGTGAAACAGATTATTTTATTGGACGCAGCCTTGATGTTTTTATTTCAAAACTTCGTAAACGATTGGAAGCAGATTCAAGAATAAAAATTGAAACTATACCCACGGTAGGTGTCATATTAAGTATCTCCGATTGATCCCATCACAATTTGAACAATTCCTTTTTGAAAATGGTTTATAGATAAGTTTGGCTCTGATATAAATTAGTGTGTATGTAATATTTAGTGATTCTTAGTGTTCTTGCCTGCTGGCAAGCAGGTTAGTGGCGAAAAAATATAATGCCACTAAGGCTCAAAGACTCAAAATTTCACAAAGAACTACAATATCTAATATCAGAGCCATAAGTTTTAATCTAAAATGGCTGTGATTTAAACTAATGTTTATGTTTTTCATAAAATTTTACTATTTTTATTTGTTAACTTTAAACAAATTGATATTATGAAAAAAATTATCTTATTAGCAGTTTTTTTATTTTCAATATGCTATTGCCATTCTCAGAATTTAAATCAGGTTATTAATGCTAAAAAATATTGAGGAATTTCAGGAAGCATTATCTTCAAATACAGAATTTTTAAACGAAGATAACCTGGAAGACGAAGTTCTGTTTGGTTCTGAGATTAAGGGTGGTCAAGTTGTATCGATCGATAGAATGACATATCGAAAATTTAAAATACTGGCAACATATCAAAAAAGAAATACACAGGAAGTTATCTTTGAAGCACTAAGTCATTATCTACGCCTGAAGAAGATGTATCTGGAGTCTGCTATGATCGAATTAACCAATGAAAATTAAATAATACCCAGAAGATAAATACCTCAGTATATAACACCTGTCAGGTTTTAAAAACCTGACAGGTGTAGTTTTTATAATCTATATTTATATAACTCGGCTAATGCTTGATGATAATCTTTTTCGACAGACAAATAATCATCATATATTTCATAAAAGTATATCATCTCAGTAAAAAATTCAATAACAGAAATTTCGCCTGACTCTAACGATTTATTCAAAAGTTCTTCATTGTTAATTGAGCTTAAAACTGTTTCGTAACTTTTCAAATTCTCGCAAGACGATTTTACTTTTTCGTATTGTATTCTTGTCTCTGTAATAGCTTTTTCAGAAACTGATGTGTTATTTAATTCATAAAATTCTGACTCAACCTTCGCCTGTTGAATTGAATTTTTACTTCCCCACAATGGAACAGAAAGTCCAACAATAAACCCTTTAAATTTTTCATCGGCTACTGTCTCACTACCATAACCAACACTAAACTCGGGAAGTTGAAGATTCTTGGTTACTTTAATCCTTTGTTGTGATGCCTGGGAAGCTTTTTGATTATAAAGCAACTCCGGATCATTAGCTAACCTGTCAAATAATAAAGAGTCTAAATCTGTCAATTCTTCAAAAGGATAATCATCTATATTAACAGTTAAGTCATTACCTCCATTCAAATTATTTAATCTTTCCTTAATAGACAAGACCTCTGTTCTATATTCCTTCTCCTGCTTTTTTACATGAAGCAAGTGCAATTTAGCCTTATTAACTTCAAGAACATTTGCATCACCTGTTTCCAAACGAATCATATAAGCATTATAAATATTATCTGCTATTTTCAATCGTTTATCAATCACAGATATCTGTTTCATTAAATAAATATATTCAATCAATAAATCCTTTGCTTCATTCAGAATACTCTGTTTTAATACCAGGTAATTAAGTTCTTCCTGGTTTATCATAAGCTTAGAATACTTCGACTGATTTCTATAATAGCAAGGCATATTAAATGACTGGCTTACCTCAAATACTTCTTTTGTTCCCGGTACAGAAGAGTTTTTTGGAAAGTAACCATATGATATTTCGGGGCCACCGGGTAAGTTATCGAGCTTATGTTCATAGGTTTTACTCTCAACATACTTACTCCCAGCCTGCAATTCTTTATTATTCTCTTCAATTCTTTTTAGGGTTTCATTAAATGACTGAGAACTTGCCACCAATGAAAAAACCAAAAACATAAACAATAAGATCTGAAATTTATTTTTCATTTTCTTCCTCCTTTCTATGAATTAAATAATAAATAACCGGAATAACATATATGTTTAAAAGAGTTGATGTTAACAATCCACCTAATATAACTTTAGCCATTGGACTTTGAATCTCATTACCTGTTGCATCTCCTTTAAGTGCTAATGGAACCAACGCCAATGCTGCTGTTAAAGCAGTCATTAAAATTGGATTTAACCTATCCGCTGAACCACAGGTAATATATGCATATAAACCAACACCTTGTGATTTAAAATACTGGTAATGCGATACTAACAATATTCCATTACGCGTAGCAATACCAAATAAAGTAATAAATCCTATAATTGCAGGAATACTTACAATACCTGAAGTAAAATAAATGGTAAACACGCCACCAATCAATGCCAAAGGCAAGTTAATCATAATTATACCGGCTAATTTCAGATCTTTAAACTCTTGATATAATAGTAAGAATATAATAAAAATTGCAAGTATAGAAGTTAACATCAATGTTTGTGATGCACGGGCTTCACTTTCAAACTGCCCACCGTACTGAATCATATAACCTTCAGGGAGTTGAATCTTTTCTTCAATTTCGTAGCGAATATCATTTACTACGCTTCGTAAATCACGTTCAGCAACATTTGCAGAAATAACTACCTTACGCTGCACATTTTCCCTACTAACAGAACTAGGCCCAGACACAGAAACTATATCTGCAACTTGATCCAATGGTACTTTTTTACCATCTTCCGTATCAATCAAAGCACTCTTAATTCCTTCGATAGATTCAGTATAATCTTCATTTAAACGTACTATTAAATCAAATTTACGCTGTCCTTCGTATACATCAGCAATCTTTTCACCTGCAAAAGCAAGTTCAACAAATTCATTAAACCGATTCATTGTAATTCCATAACGAGCCAGCATCTCCCTATTTGCACGAATCTGAATTTGCGGAATTTCAACTTGCTGTTCAACACTAACATCAACTAAACCGGGAATATCTACTATTGCATTCTGAATTTGATTTCCCATCATAAACATTTTGTTAAGGTCAGTTCCAAATAGTTTAATAGCAATATTTGCACGTGTTCCGGAAAGCATATGATCTATTCTATGACCCAGAGGTTGCCCTACGGTTGCTGCAATGCCCGGAATATTTGCCAACGTTGATCTTACTTCCGAAAGAAATTCTTCTCGTTCCCTGTCGCCAAGTTCAAAGTTAACATCAATCTCAGCACTATTTGTTGTTTGTGAGTGTTCATCAAGTTCACCACGCCCGGTTCTACGCGAAGTTGTTATCACCTCAGGAATTGACAATAGTTCTGTTTCAATCAGATTTCCTAATTGATTACTTTCTTCCAAAGAAATTCCGGGTTTACTAATTGCCGAAATAGTTAATGCACCCTCATTAAATTCGGGAAGGAAACTTCGCCCCATGGTTGAAAGTGCAACTAAGGAAGCAATAAATAAACCTAAGGCTGAAAAGATTACAAGTTTTTTATGACGTAATGTCCATTCAAGCGACTTTAAATATCCATCCATCAGTTTTGTCGTAAACCATTTATCTTTTTCTTTACGAATCAGATATTTTTCGTTAGATAATAATAATTTACAAAGAAGCGGTGTCAATGTCATAGCAACAATCAGCGACATAAACAATGAAACGATATAAGCAATTCCCAATGGTTTTAACATTCTACCTTCCATTCCTGATAAGAAAAACAACGGAATAAAAGCAACAATAATAATTAGGGTTGCATTTAAAATAGATGCCCTGATTTCTTTAGATGCTTCATAAACAATATGAAAAGCAGACTCCCTTTCTTTTTTAAGTTTTTTATGATTTTGCCGCAGCCGCTTATACACATTTTCCACATCTATAATTGCGTCATCCACAAGCGAACCTATTGCAATAGCCATTCCACCTAAGCTCATTGTATTAATGTTCAAACCCATTAATTTAAGAACAATAATTGCCCCAAGTAATGAAATAGGAATTGCTATAATTGAAATTATTGTAGTTCTAAAACTACCTAAAAACAAGAAGAGTATTACAATTACAAAAACAGATCCTTCTAATAATGCCCTTTGTACATTGTTAACTGATTTTTCTATAAAATCAGCTTGCCTAAAAATCTTACTATCTAAAACTACATCAGGGGGTAATGTTTTTCTTAGCTCATCCAGATTTTTTTCAATATTTTCAGTAAGATTTAATGTGTTTGTATTAGGTTGTTTCGATATAGATATAATTACCGAAGGTTTTGCATTTTGTGATGCATATCCCATTTTTACAGCAGCACCAACTTTCACTTCTGCAATATCGTTTATCAAAACCGGGCGTCCATTATTTTACTTTATATAAGAATTGCCTAATTTCTCCAAATCATATGTGCGTCCCATTCCCCGGACAACGTATTCGTTGCCATACTCACGAACTACATTCCCTGCCGAATTATCACTAATTCCCTCACAAACTTCAGCTAATTCTTCCAATGAAACATTATAATATTTCATTTTTTGCGGATCAGCAAGTACCTGATATTGTTTGTAATCACCACCAATAATTGTAACCTGAGACACTCCGCCTGTGGCCAGTAAAACCGGTTGTACATTCCAATCAGCAATTGTCCTCAAATCCATTAATGATGTTGAATCAGATTGTAATCCGATAAAAAGGATCTCACCCATTACAGACGATTGTGGTGCGAGTGTTGGTTGTCCGACATTTAAAGGCATTTGACCTGCAAGTGATACCATTTTTTCACTTACAATCTGCCTTGCCTTAAAAATATCTGTTCCCCAATCAAACTCAACCCACACAAAAGAAAATCCTTGTGAAGAATTTGACCTTACTCTGCGCACATCTGTAGCTCCATTCACCGCTGTTTCTATAGGGAATGTTACCATTCGTTCAACCTCTTCGGCAGCCATTCCATGAGCATCAGTCATTACTACAACAGTAGGTGCAGTTAAATCAGGAAATACATCAACATCCATTTCCCCGGCAGTATATACCCCGGCAAACATAAGTACTATTGCACCAAGAAGTACAAAGAACTTATTATTTAATGAAAACTCTATGATTTTATTTAACATAGTTTCCCAATTTAATGAACGTGACCTGCATGAGGATCCAAACTATTCGATACAGCAGCCAATTTTATGATAATTGCTCCCTTTGAAACGATCCTTTCCTGACTATCTAATCCGCTTATAACTTCTGTATTTATGCCATCGGAAACTCCAAATTTGACTTCACGTTTCTCAAATAACTCCGGCGTTAACTGAACAAAAACAAAGAAATTTCCCTGTTCTTCAATTAAAGCAGTATTTGGTATAACCAAAGCTTTATTATTTGTATTTGTCTTGATAAACACCTCAGCAAAACTACCCGGCAAAAACTTCTTGTTATTTTCGATCTGAAAATTAACCGGGATTAAAAATCCTTCATCTTCATCAATATTTTTACCAAAAGACAATAGCTTACCATTCAAATCTTTTAAACTATATATTTTATTGTCAACTAAAGATTTTATATTAGCCGAAATAATAGAACCTAACAATGAATAATGCTTCTGTTGAACTTCTGCTTTTACAATTAATTTATCGTTATTAGTGATAGAATACAATGCTTCTCCGGTTTCAACATATTGTCCATTGGTAACAAAAACATGCTTTACAACTCCGCTTTCCGGAGATACTATAATTTGACCATTTGCATTGAAATTCTTTTTTAGATTTCCGTAAACAGCTTTTGCGGTTTCAAAATCTGCCTTAGAACTCTCCAGTTCCTTTTCCGAAACAATTTGATTTTGGGAAAGGGCTAATTTTCTATCATAATCAGCCTTGGTTAAGTCGTAATTATTTTTTGCTTCAATAAAACGTATACTTGCATTATCGTTGGCTAATCCATTTCCTGATATACTCAATAATGCATCTCCACCCTTTACAACATCCCCTTCCAAAATATTCTTATGAAATTCTACAACTCCATTTGTTTTTGCTATAAGCAGAGTCTCGCTCATTTGATCAGGAAGTATTTGAGCAGTTGTTTTAATTACTTTCCCAAACGATTCTACTGAAGGTAAGATAGTTTCAAAATCTATTTTCCACGATTGTTCCTTTGTAAAGTTAATCGCATTAATATTCTCAATCACATTCTCTTCTGCAATGTGAATTGCTGTATGTTCATCATTATAAACAACAATATCATTTATTACTATTTTATTATCGCCATTTTCATTTTTTATATCAAAAATTAATTTGCCTTTTCCTTTTGCTGTCGGTTGTAATGCAAATTGGAAAATTCCAGGTTTAACCT
>DAOVYZ010000078.1 GCA_030635365.1 Bacteroidales bacterium | reverse complement strand
TATGCCACCTACACTTGAAATCTGAAAGTGGTAAATTAATTTTTAGCAATTTTTAGAATCATGTATTCTTAAATAAGTAAAAGAGGTAAAATAATATGAAAAAGATATTTAAAAGTCATAAAAGAATGCTTTCAGAAAATATTTGGACAAGAAAAATTTCACGCAGATCATTTTTTAAACTATTATTTGTGTTTATAGCTTTTTTTGGAGTAGGAGGTAAATTATTAAGGAGTGCTCAATCGAGTCATGAGAATGGAGATTCAACGATAAAGAAAAAATCAAAATTATATAAAAGCAGAGTTGTTATTGTGCGTAATAACTTGGCAGTAGATAAAAATGGAAAAGGAAAACCAAGGATTGTTGAAGAAATGCTTAATAAGGCAATGAGTGAGTTTACGGGAGAACAATCTAATGTTAAGGCATGGAGAAAATTTGTTTCGCCAAACGATATTGTGGGTATTAAAGTCAATTCAATTGCTGAAGATAAAGGGGTTTGTACTCAACCAGTGCTAGCTTATGCTATTGCAGAGTGCTTAGTCGAAGCTGGAGTTAAAGAAAATAATGTTATAATTTGGGACAAGATTTGGGAGCAATTAGTTGCAGCAGGTTATACGATTAATACTGGAAAAAAAGGAGTAAGGTGTTTTGGTACTAACTCTCTAGGCAATATTCCTGTAATTAATAAAAAATCTAGGATTTTGCAGCATCAATTATACGGTAAGCCTTTTAGAACAATTAGAAGTAAGTTTAGTAAAATCTTAGTTGAGCAGTGTACGGCTATTATTAATGTGCCAATTTTAAAAGACCATCAAATGGCTGGGATGACTTTAAGTATGAAAAACTTTTTTGGTACATTTGATAACCCCAGCGATTATCATAAAGACATAAATAAAGCTCCGTATATTGCTGATGTTAATATGCATCCTGAAATAAGAAAAAAATATAGATTAACGATATGTGACGCTCTTAGGTGCTTATACAATGGAGGTCCGACAGGTAAGCCTGAATGGCAGTGGAATTATAATGGGATTATCGTAGGGACTGATAGAGTAGCTATTGATCAAATAGGCTGGCAAATAATAGAGGAAAAGAGAAAAGAAGCAGGAGTGAAATCATTGAAAGATGAAGGTAGAGAACCTACTTATATTAATATTGCAGCGGGGTTAGGATATGAACTTGGAACAAATGATGTTAATAAGATAGAAATAAGAAAGGTAAACTTATCCTGACATGAGGTACTCAGTCATTAAAGCACAAATAGAAAAGAATAAAGAAAATATTATAGCAGTGAAGCGAAGGAACTTGGGAAATTTTTCGGAATTAACTTTTTTCTGGAAGTATAGAGATTGTCCTTTTTCTGAAGCATTTAATTGGCTAGCGCAAGATCAATCAGGAAACTTTGTCGGTATGGCAAGTATTTTTCCAAGGAAATTTAGTTTAAATGGCGAATTGTTAGTTGCTGGAGTAGCAGGAGATTTCGCGGTTGATAAAAAGCATAGAGCTTTTGGCCCTGCGTTGCAACTACAAAAAACAGCATTAGAGAGTATAAAAGAAAATAACATTAGCTTTATTTATTCTTTTCCAAATAAACATTCAGCACAAGTCATGGTGCGTGCAGGTTATGTTGAAATAGGAAGAATTGAAAGGTTTGTAAAATTATTAAAGACAGAACATAAATTTAAAAAGTATATAAGATTCCCTTTTATCGCAAAATTAACAGCTAAGATTATTGATTTAATATTGAAGGTGACTTCTAGCGAAACACAATATAATGGTAAAAAAATGCAAGATTTCAATGTTGAAAATCTTGCATTTTTTGATAAGAGATTCGATCGTTTATGGGAAAAATGTTCTAAACAATTCAGGGTTATGGGGGAAAGGACTTCAGATTTTTTAAATTGGAGATATAAGCAATGTCCTATAAATAATTATGAAATATTTATTGTACACAAAAAAGGGGCGGAGGAAATTATCGGGTACATTGTGTATTATGTTAATAATGATATTTTTCATATTATTGATATGCTTTCTTTGGATTTGGGCAATTTTTTAGATATTCTTATAGCCAAATTTATTATTTATTCACGAAAAGAAAGTATATCCTTAATATCAATTGCTTATTTTGGAAATAATCTAATAAAGGAGAAGTTAAGAAAATTCGGTTTTTACGCCCGCGAAAAACGGCGTAAAGTTTTGTTTTACAAGAAAAAAAGTTTAGATCCAAGGGATTGCATGTTCGCGAATAATGAAAATTGGTATTTATTAATTGGGGATGAAGATGATATTTGACAGCCTCGTGGCAAGCCCCAATGCTTGGCATTAGGGAATCAGAGCGAGTGTAGCAATTTTCTGAAAGAGCAAAAACAACTTTGAAATGATATAATAAGATTCATAGCAATAAAAAAGACGTTACATACAAGAGACAAATTATGGGATCCCTTTGATGCTTGGAAAATAATAATGAGAACATACAAAAAAGGAGATAAAAAAGCCATAAAACCTAACTTTAATAATATACATCATGGATGCGGAGAATTATTTACTAGTCAGTAAGTAATTAATGGAGTATTGAGGTTGTTGGTTGGAATCTCTTGGCGTACCTGAAAAAGATATTTTTGTATATGATTTGTGTGTGCCAATATCAGAAGAAAACATGAGAAAGCGTATTCTATATAATATAAAATTTGTAGATTTATTTGAACCCAGGATTTTACTCGAAAAACTTGAGCTTCGTTTAGGTACGAAATTGCAATGTGCTGATTATAAGGTGAAAATTACTATGCAGAATAGGATTAAAGATGAAAAAGGCAAAGATATTGCGTGTTATATGCCAAAACTTATTTCACAGGCTCAGAATATTATAAATATGCCGATTATGACAAAGCATGTGTTTATCAGCAGTTCCGGTCCGCTTAAAAATCATTTCGGAACAGTCAGGTTCAGTAACTTTGATTCAGACCCCAGAGTTTTGCATGGAAAAAACATAGAGCAGTCAGTTGTCGATATAAATGCCAATGAGCATATCAAAAGTAAAACCAGGCTGATAGTGGTTGATGCCTTATTGGGGATGTATTCTCGAGGAGAAGATAATAAAATAAAGAAATGGAAAACATTTCCATGTAAAAATGGAATCTCAAATAGCTTATTTTTCTCAAAAGATCCAATAGCTAAAGAATCAATTACAAATGATTATATAGAATCAGAGCGGCAGATGCAAGGGGCTGAAGTGATATCCTCGCAGCATCTATATTATGGGATGAAAAAGGGGCTGGGACTGTATGAGAGGCGAGACGCTAATGGAAAATATGATGCCATCAATTATGTTGAACGAGGAAATTATAAGTCATGATAGAGTATTTAGTTAAAAAAAGAGATCTAAAGTTATTATTTAAAAATTTTACTTACTATTTAATATTCAAATTGCATATCATAGGCCTTATTAAGAATATTTATAGTAAAAAATTTAACAATCCTATAAAAATTCTCTATTCTCATAAAGTCATCAATAAGGATGATGATTTATTTTTATTTCTAAATACCCTCGGGCATTTAAGCGTGGAGGAATTTGAGAGCAAGATAAAATATCTCAAACATCACTATAATTTTATTTCTCTGGATGAGTGTTTGAATTACCTAAGCACAAAAAAGAGGCCCAAAAACTTACTGGTTTTAACTTTCGATGACGGATATAAATGTATTTATACAGATATTTATCCTATTTTAAAAAAATACAATGTCCCGGCAACGGTGTTTCTTACTACCGGATTTTTAGATAATAAAAAGTTATTATGGCTAGATAAACTGCTTTATGCGATAGGAAAAACAAAGATTGAAAAATTAAAAATTCCTGAAATTCCAAATGAAACCTTTAAAATGTCTTCAATGGATGAAAAGATTATATCTTATCAAAAGCTTAACAAGCTGCTTAAAAGCATGGAAGATGATAAAAAAGAAATACTTTTATTAAAAATAATAGAAGCACTTAAAGTAAATATAGATGAAGTGAAAAATAATAGTAACACAGGATTATCTTGGGAAGAAATCAGAGAAATGAACGATTCTGGACTTGTAATATTTGGTTCCCATACGATTTCACACTCTCTTTTAACAAAAATTGACCTAAAAAGGGCTAAATATGAAATTCAGGAAGCAAAAAAAATAATTGAGCAGGAAATTGGGAGGACAGTTAATTCATTTGCATATCCTAATGGATGCTTTGATGAAAAAATAATAGAATTAGTAAAAAGGTGCGGATATGTTTGGGGCTTTAGTACAATACCTGGGGGAAATACCGATATAATTAATCCATTCATCCTAAACAGAGAGGGTTTAATTAAAGAGCAGTTGTATATATTAGCCATAAGGACCGCTGGTTTTTTTGAATTAGTCAAGCCAGATGATTTCTCGCGAGGTATGAAAGCTAGCGTGATAAAGAGTAGGAATAATGGTAAGGGATTGAGGTATTGGCTACCTAATTATCTGCGTCAAAGTATTGTCAAAAAGGTGCAAAAAGCTCCGGAAGGACCGGTCCATATTATGCTTTGCATAGTTGACCATTTTGAACCATTCCATGGCGGCGTGGATCAATCCCGCGCGGAAAAACGTGTTGATAGTTGGCTGCAAAATTATCCTCGGGCAATGAGTAATCATCATGACGCTGATGGTTTTGGCCCGCAGCATACATTTTTTTACCCCCCTCATCATGACCTTTGTTTTTTGAAGGACTTGGTGGATTTTTCTAAGCAGGGTTGGGGTGAGATTGAAATGCATATGCATCACAATCATATGTCACCTTTTCCTGATACTGAAGAGACATTGAAAAAAAAGATTATACAGTGCATAGATGATTATGCTCGATTGGGAATTTTCTGTTTGCCTGATGGGTCGAGAAAATTTGCTTTTGTACACGGAGACTGGTCTTTAGCGAACTCACGTGGCAAGCTGATTTGCGGGGTAAATGATGAGATAAGAATTTTAAAGGAATGTGGATGCTACGCTGACTTTACCTTTCCTTCTCTGGGTGAGTCACAACCTGTAATGATAAACCAGTTTTATTATGCTAAGAGTGATGCACATAAAGCTAAAGCATATAATAGAGGAAATCCAGTTAAATTTAATTCAGATCCAGCAGAGGGTTTAATGCTTGTTCAGGGAATAATTGGTTTAAGATGGCGTGCTAGATCACATTTAATGAAACCTTCTATCGAGGCTTCAAATATAGCCAGTGATGATCTGTTAACCAAAGAAAGATTAGATTATTTGGTGAAAAACGCGGTTACTATTAAGGGAAAACCGGACTGGAAATTTATAAAACTGCATACACATGGAGCTTTAGAAGATTCATGGGATATTTTAATGGGTCAGAAAGCGGATGAAATCTTTTCATTTATTGAGAAGCAATATAATGATAAGAAGCATTTTGTCTTACATTATGTCAGCGCACGTCAAACGTATAATATTATAAAAGCAGCGGAACAAGGGAAACAAGGAAATCCTGATAAATATAGAGATTTTTCAATTCCTCGTTATATTTATTTGGATAAATAGATTAGGAAAAATAATGAAGATATTAAATGTAGTAGGAGCTAGGCCAAATTTCATGAAAATGGCTCCGATTATTGAAAAAATGAAGAAACATCCAGGTATTAACTCGATATTAGTGCATACCGGACAGCACTATGATGAAAATATGTCCAAGCAGTTTTTCGATGAATTAAATTTACCGAAACCTGATATATATCTTGGTGTTGGATCAGCAAGTCATGCTCAGCAAACCGCGAGAATAATGGTTGAGTTTGAGAAAATATTATTGAAAGAAAAGCCTGACCTAACGCTGGTGGTTGGTGATGTTAATTCTACAATTGCCTGTGCTCTTGTATCCGTTAAGTTGGAGGTTCCGGTAGCTCATGTTGAGGCCGGGTTGAGAAGTTTTGACCGCGGGATGCCAGAAGAGATAAACCGGATTTTAACAGATGCGATATCAGATTATTTGTTTATAACAGAGGAAAGCGCGAGGGTTAATTTAATAAAAGAGGGTGTGTCCGCGCAGAAAATATTTTTTGTTGGAAATGTAATGATTGATACACTTCTAAAGCACAAAAAACAGGCAAATGACTCTCAAATACTAAAAAGATTAAATGTTGAAGCTAATGACTTTGCGCTTTTAACATTGCATCGTCCTTCTAATGTTGATAATAGAAAAGCCCTAGAAAATATATTAGAAGCAATGTTCGAAATTCAAAAACATATTAAAATTATATGCCCGCTGCATCCTCGAACTAAAAAAAGAATTGATGAGCTTGCTCTCTTGGATAGGTTCGAACTTTTAAAACGAGGAAATTGTTGCTTTATTGAACCTCAAGGTTATTTAGATTTCTTGAAATTAATGTCAGAAGCTAGAGTTGTTTTAACTGATTCTGGTGGGATACAGGAAGAGACTACAGTATTAGGGGTGCCATGTATTACGTTGCGGGAAAATACAGAAAGGCCTGTTACTGTAAGTGAAGGAACTAATGTTATTGTGGGGACATCCAAGGCTAAAATAACTGCAGCTGTTTTAGCTGCCGTTAATAAAAATAATCTATCTATGAAAAAAGCACCTGAAAAATGGGACGGCCGCGCGGCCCAAAGGATAGTAGAAATATTAAACAAAAACTTTCTGCAAATAGGAAAGTGATTTTATGTTGTTTCTTGGTATTTTACTTTTTATAATAGTTATATTTATTCAGCCGCAGGAATTCCTTGCTCCTTTTAAGGGTATGCCGCTGGTTAGCTATGTTATGGGAGCTGTTTCAATTGGCTGGTTTATCCATTCTGGTATGGATAAAAACAAGGCTTCTTTTTTTAAATCTCAGCAGAATATATTAATGCTTTTATTTTGGATAATCATTGGTATCTCAACAGTGCAGGTTGCTTGGCTGACGTATACACTGAATACTTTTATTGAGTGGGGAAAGGTTGTTTTAATTTATTTTTTAATGTCCAGGATCATTAATTCAGAGAAACGATTAGTAACAACATTATGGGTAATAGTATTGTGTGCATCATTTCTAGCTATATCGGGGATTTTGCTTAAAAACGGTATTGATGTTACCGGTGTGGGTATTGGAAACAAAGGGCGGATTCGAGGCATAGGGATATTTGGTACCAACCAATTGGCGTATACACTGGTTTTTTTGACGCCTTTATCATTCGCATTGTTTTTTATAACTAAAAATGGGGGGGTAAAACTTTTTTTAATAAGTAATTTCTTTTTAACTTATTATGCGGTATATTTAACCGGTTCGAGAGGAGGGTTGCTTGCGGCTGTTCTTGGCTTGGGGATGATGTTTATAGTTTTCGCTAAGAAAAATTCTACAAAAATTGTAGGGATAGTTATCGCATTACTCCTATTGCTTGTTTTTTGGAATATCTCGGATCGATTAGACACTGTGTCTAATTACCAAGAAGATAGTTCTGCCCGGGGACGGATATCTGTTTGGGGAGAGTCGCTAGGATTACTTAAAAGTTATCCGATATTTGGAGTTGGCAAAGGTCAATTTAGAGAGTATTTACCCATAGCACCGCATAGTTCCTATATTCAAGTAGTTATGGAGCTCGGGCTAACTGGCCTTTTCGTATGGTTAGCTTTATTTTACTACAGCATTAAAAATTTAAAGAAAATTGAAGGTAGTTTGTTAAACCAGGAACAAAGAAAGTTGTTGGTTATATCAAAAGCATTGCAAGTATGTTTTCTAATATACTTATTCGGATCGTTTTTTTCAGGCAATGGCTATTATATTACTCTTTATATGTTATTTTCATTGAATTTAGTTATGCAGCATATAGTAGCAGGGGATGTATTGAATAAACGGCAAATTTTTAAATTTCAAGATATCCGTAACATCGCATTTATTGAATGTTGTATTATATTGCTGATTTACATAATTAGTTAAAGGTCAGCGACAGGTTATCTGTTTTTAAAATTTAGGAAAAATAAAAAATTTATTATTAATACGAAAGTATATTGGTCAATTAAAAAAATAATAAAAACTAAGGAAATTCAGCATGTCCTCATTGAAAAAATTAGCTAAGCATTCTTCGCACTATTTTGTAGGTGAGTTTCTTGTTATGGCCGCAGGCCTGATATCATTCCCTATTTTTGCAAGAATTTTTACCGAAGAAGAATATGGCATTTTAAGTTTGCTGACAATTACTTTTTCTCTTTGTTGTCTATTTGCCAGCCTCGGGATGCGGCCATCCGTAGTTAGGTTTTATAATGAATTTAAGCTTAAAACAAAAAGTGAAGATATGGCAGCTTTTTATTCAACACCATTTTTTATCACTTTAATGTCTAGTTTCTTTATGTTTATAGTAATTTTAATTTATTCTGCTACTAAATTTACATTTTTGCCCTGTTCTTATATTATTTTATTGAGAGTTGGTTCGAGTTTAATTTTAATCAGGGCTTTATTTAAATTGATGTTGAATTTTTTACGTGCTGAGCAAAAGACCATAATGTATAATTCATTCTATGTTTTGCAGCAATATACAACATTGATTTTTGCTCTGGTTTTGGTGGTTACTTTTCGCATGGGATTGTTTGGATTAATAACGGGTCAGATAATTTGTGAAGCCATTTTTACTGTTCTTCTTTTTATAATATTTTTTAGACAGAAAAAACTGAATATATTTAAAATTTCAGGTGAATATGCTAAAGAGGCTTTGTATTATGGAGCTCCATTAATAGTTCTAAATTTTTCAGCTTTATTAATATCTTTTGGCGACAGGTTTGTAATTAATTGGATAATGGGGCTTAAAAATGTAGCAATTTATTCTGTTGGATTTAAAATTTGTAGTTATGTGGGTGTATTGATACAAACACCGCTAAATTCTGCTATTGTTCCAATTTATATGGAATTATGGGAAAGAGAGGGTAAAGAAGCTACAGAAGTGTTTATTTCAAGAGTGGCTAATTATTATTTAATGGTTTCAGCGGCATTAATTGGCGGTTTTGTAGCGGTTGGCAAAGAACTTATTACTTTAATTGCATCTGATAAATATGCTAGTTCATTTATAGTTACGCCGTATATTTTAGGTGCTACATTATTATCGGGATTTGTTACTATAAACGCAGCTGGAATGTTTCTTTTGAAAAGGACAAAATTATACGGGGCGTTGATATTAATAACTGCTATGGTTAATGTTGCCTTAAATTTAGTATTAGTTCCACTTACTGGTATCTTAGGAGCGGCTGTTGCAACATTATTAAGTTACAGTATTTTTTTCTTTATTATACGAAAGGTTTCAGGAAAATTTTTAAAAATAGATATAAATTTATTAAAAGTGTTAAAATATATTATTGCAGGTTTAATAATGTTTTTCATGTTAATTGTTACTGATCTGAATTTCAAGAACAATGTTTTGATAGTATTAGTCAAAATATTGGAAGGTGCTTTTATTTATGGAAGCATTGTATATATGAGCGATCTAGAATTCCGAAATGATTTAATGAAACTTGCGAAGGGAATTAAATTGTTTATTAAAAGAAAATCAAATCATTGAAATAGATATTGGAGGATTTAATGAATTTGAAATCAAAATTTATTGAAAAAGTTAGGACTTGCTGTCTGATCGCTTTAAAAAAATGATATATGTAAAATCATAGCTGTCTAAATTAGAAAAAGTTAAAGCAATATTGCAAATTGGAAGCATTAAAGTTGTTAGATTTAGCATGAAAGGGATCATTAAGCCAATCCCAAAGATTTCTTTTTGAAAAAATATTAGCTGGTAAAACGGAACATAAAGTATAAATTGACCATTTGAATTTTGATTTAAATTTTAGATACGAAAGCATTAAATACGCGATTAGAGCGATCCATAATTGGGATAGCAAGGCATTTTTGGAAGTGCCAACAAAGTTTTTAACTTTTAGTTGCTGCTTGAGAGATTTGAAGAATATTTCAATTTGCCAGCGAACTTTATAAATTCGAG
>DAOVYZ010000270.1 GCA_030635365.1 Bacteroidales bacterium | reverse complement strand
GTTTTATCAAGAACAGTCAGCAAAAATCAAGGACTTCCTCAAATAGGCCGATGGCATAAATTGTTTTACAAACTAAAGAATATAAGGGTACTCCAACTGCATTTAATAAATATAACTCATTTAAAGGATCAGTAACAAAAATGATAGATAAGGCTTATAAAAAGAAGTGGTTGTGATTTAAACTAATGTGGGTATACTTTTTTTTGTGATACTTAGAGATTTAGTGTTTTAGTGGCAAAAAAAGAATAGCCACACCAAGACTCAAAATTTACACTAAAATCAACATTTATTTATACCATAGCCTTAAAAATTTATCGGTATTCTATTATCAAATTTAAGCATAAAATTATACAACTTATTTCCTAAAATCTGTTTCTGAACTTCTTTAGATTTTTTTTCATATTCTTCATATCTCGGTGTATGGCCTATATAGTTAAAATCAAAACTTCTAGTCTTAACTTGAAATACAGATAATGAAACTCCCAAAATGAAAACCGCTGTTGTCAATTTTCTTGCATCGATTTTAATTATTCTTTTTGTTGTATGAATTAATCCATTCAACACTATGATGCCTATGATAATTAAAAAGATATCATAATTATTCCACCACCAAATATCTCCCGTTCCGCCAATATATAATTTTGATGGCCAAAAGAAATTAACCCCACCCCAAACGCAACCTGGAGTTGGCATATCTTCAAGCAAGTGAATCGTGAAACCGGAAATAAAACTTATTAAATAAACTTTCCTAGTTTTTATATTTTGAGTCAAATTGGCAAATGATAACTTTTTAAATTTTGATTTTACGAAGTATAATATGAATGTAAATACTATAGTAATTAGAAGGCCAGCAAAAAAAGAATGCAGAAATCCATGATGTGAATACCAAAATTTAGAGAAATATATCGTGTTGCCAGAATTCTCAAGGTCAAAAAATTTACCTAAGGTTAAATCAAATTTTGACCAAAGACTTATGGCATCAGAATCGGGCAATGCAGCTCCAAATCCAGCAAGTGCTATCACCCCCAACTTATTTTGAAAACTTTTATCTGAGAAACTTATGGCAACAGTACCAATTGCAATTCCAGATAATGTGTGTGTTAAAACATCCATTCTATCTTCTTTGGTATCAATTCAATTAACTATAACGTTTCTGGTGTAAACTTAGACTGGGTTTTCGCCCTGTTTTGGTATCACCCGTTAAAAAAGTTTAAAGATAGCATTATTTGTCAAACCGCTACCACAAAAACCCCGCATGCTTTAAGACCCGCTATAAACTGGCCGCCAATATTGACTTTATCAGTTTGGTAGTTGAGTTTTTACGAAGTGCTAAAATTGTTTTAGTTTTTGGGAGGGGTTACTAATAACTTATTACTTCAAGAAGATGTAAAAAGCTTTGTGTTCATCTTCAATGTTTAATCCACGTGATTTAAGTTGCTTTAATTGTTCAGTGTAGGATGTTGCCGTCTTTGAATATAATTTCTTACTCATTTTATTATAAATAAAAAGCTCACCCTGAGCGCGCTGTTCAAATGAGAAGCGGGGTAAGCATGTTGATGCAAACATAATAATATTTTATCGTAAAAAGCAAATATTTAGAGCATTAAAATATCCTACAATCATAAACCTTAATCATTTTAGCATCCTCCGGCTGCTAAGCGGGTTAGAAAAACTAAAACAATTTCTATCATACTTGCCGAACCAATCTCGATAATTTCTGTGTCAAACTGTTACTGAACTAAAATACACTTTCATTGTCAGACCGTAAATTACTTTTCTATTTGTATAAACTGTCAAAAAGTGAAATAAGTATCCAGAATTATTTACTTATCAAAATGAATTGAAATGTTCTATTTTTGATTTTTTAGCAGCTTGTTTATACCAAGTTATAGAAGTCATTCCCTCTATTCTGCCTAACTAAATGAATATGAGGAATTCCTACTATTTTTCAAATTAAGTATTACCTCCAGATTCTTTCTTTATTTAATGCTTTCTGATATTTACGTGCATTAACATTATGCTGCGATAATGTTTTGGCAAAGTTATGGTAACCTGAAAAATCGGATTTTGCACAAAAGTACAAATAATCGTGACTCTCAAAATCCAGTACTGCATTTATTGCCGAAATAGATGGTATGGAGATAGGGCCCGGAGGCAAACCATAACGCCTATATGTATTGTATGGAGAGTCAATTCTTTTATGTACATTCAATACTCTTTTAATAGTAAAATCTCCTAAGGCAAATTTTAAAGTGGGGTCTGCCTGCAAGTGCATTCTTTTTCGTAAACGATTAATATATACCCCTGCTACCTTTGGCATTTCATTGTTAAAATATGTTTCCTCATCAACAATAGATGCCAGTGTCGTAACTTCTTCGGGTGTTAAATTCAATTTATCTGCTTTTGCTTTTCTATTTTCATTCCAAAAACGCAGATACTCTTTATGCATCTTTTCAATAAACTTATCGGCTGTGGTATTCCACCAAAACTCGTATGTATTAGGTAAAAATATACATGTAAAAGTTTCTTGCTTTAAATCGTAAATTTCAAAAATAGAATCGCTATTAAATAATGATATTAATGATAAAGAGTCAGCCTCAATTTGCTTTGATATTTTGCTTGCTAATTGCTCTCTTGTTCTCACATGATTAAAAATAACGTTTACCGGGTCCTGGTAACCTGCTCTTAACTTATTTATAAGCCCATTATTACTCATTGTACTATCCAGTTTGTATCGCCCCGGATATACATGATTCTGGTAATTCTTTTTCCTGGCTAACCACTCAAATGAATCTATATCTTTAACAATATTATTTTTTTTAATGATATTTAATACACTATCAAAATCCGACCCCGTTGGAATATAAATATATTTTGATTTACCATTTATGTTATTAATATTGGGTTTATAAGCCTTTCTATATAGTTTTACCGATATTGAACAACCAATTATTATTCCCAATACAATCAATAAACCAATACCTTTAATAAATCTCTCCTTTATTATTTTCATATTAAATTTTTAATAATTATTATCGATTTATATAACGAAAATAAAATTATTTTCGTTTTTTACTCAATAAAAATCATATTATTTATGTAATATTTTTAACATTCAATCAATCTTTTTGTTTTTATTTGCAAATAAGTTGTAAATTAGTATTGATTTTTGCTTTTACAAGATTTTTTTAAAATTGGTTTAAATTTTAAGATTTAGGATAATTTGAATATGAAAGATTTAATAATAAAGGAAACCGAAAAAACTCCTTCTATTGCATTAAGTACAAATGGTGTATTAAAAATTGAAGGGCGTTCAATTCCTGAGGACGCTGCTAAGTTTTTTAAACCTCTCCTTGAATGGACTAAAGGCTTTACTGCAAGGGAAATCCGTGTCGATATAAAGTTAGAGTACTTTAATACCAGCTCTTCTAAGTTTATACTAGAAATGCTTAGGCTTCTTGAAAATAACCCGGAGAATAATAACATCCTTGTAAACTGGTTTTATGAAGAAGGAGACTTAGATGTTTTGGAGTCGGGGCAGTACTTTGAATCTATCATTGGCATACCTTTCAAATATATAGAATACGAAGAATTGTAATCTATTTTTTATCTTATGTAATTAGATAAGAATCATCAATGTAAATAATTAAACAGCTTATGAAGAAACTTGTTGTTTTTCTACTATTAACAGCATTCACAGTATTTTTATATGCCCAGGAAAAAAACTGTAATTATCCTCTATCAAGCCCTCAATTCCAGCAAAAATTTGCACAAATAAAAAGTAAACCAGAGAGTGGCAAGTTGCAATTTGCTAAACAAGTTGTAAAGTCATATTGTTTTTCAAGTAATCAAATCAAAGAAATTGCATCGTTATTTGAAAATGACTATGACAGGTACGAGTTTGCTAAAGCCGCATACCATAGCACATTTGATAAAGAAAATTTTTATGATGTATATGATGCATTTATATATTATTCTGTTGTTTTTCGTTTGCACGATTACGTGAAAAAATTAGATGATTCCGGTAATAATCAAGATACTGAAAGTAATAATATCCTGAATATTGAATTCCCCAATTATAATTACCCCCCATTTAGCAGATACCAGGGGAACAAGAATTGCACAAATCTAATAAAAAGCAATAATTTTAATCTTATTGCTAAAAAAGTTAATTCTGCTAATAGCGAAAATGAAAAATATACTAATGCAATCCGTTTAATAAAAGGAAAATGTATGCCTACTGCTTATTTAATGAAAATAGCTTCATTATTTACCAGTGAAGAAAATAGATTTAAATTTGCTAAAGCAGTTGTAAGCTCAGTTTATGATCTGGATAACTATGTTGAGATGAAACAAATTTTCAATACACCCAGGGCACGAAGCGAGTTTATGAATTTTCTTGGTAATCTGAATACAACTAGTAATAACAGTTCCAGTAGTAATAGTTGTAAAGTATCAAATAATGAATATCAAAATATTATTATATCTATAAAAAATGAAAAGTTTAACTTTGCTAAAGTAAAAACCGCCAAACACCTAATTCAAACAAAAAAGTGCTTTACTGCGTTACAAATAAAGGGAATTGTTGAATTATTTGATTTTGAAAGTTCAAGGATAGATTTAGCTAAACATGCTTATGACTTTACAATAAATCAATCTGACTATTATACAACAGTGAGTCAGGTCCTTGGATTTGCTAATTCAAAAAAACAATTGCTTGACTATATTAATAACAAGAATCAATAAGAAAAGTATTATTTAATATAAATATGGAAAAATCAGTTTTAATTGTTGACGATTCAAATACTAACAATATTCTTATACAAAATGTACTTGAAGCAGAAGGAATAAAATCATCAATTGCATTTAGTGGCGATGAAGCTTTTCAATTAATTAAAACTGAAAAGCCCAGCCTGATTTTATTAGATATAATGATGCCGATAGTTGATGGTTTTACAGTTCTTGAAAAGATAAAAGAAAATCCCGATACCAAGCAAATACCAGTAATCTTTGTAACAGCACGAAATGATAATCAGGTTAAACATAAAGCATTAAGCTCAGGAGCTGTAGATTTCGTACAAAAGCCTATTGATATAAACAAATTGATTGAACTGGTAAAGATACATTTATCAAACTAATTATTATATGTCAAAACAGGGGTCAAATAATAATAGTAAGAATCTTAATATTAATGATATTTATACTGCTATATCAAAACTTTCAGATTTTCTTCTTATAATAAACCCTGAAGGTATTTATCAATATATTACAGTACCAGAAAATAATATTGTTGATATTGATCCGGACATTTCATTGGATAAGCATTATTCGGAAGTTCATATTAGCAATAATTTCTCAAGAACTTTTGAAAAGAAACTAACAGCACTTAATAAAACTTCCACTAACCAGGAGTTTGAGTTTTCGGTTGAAAGCAATCTTCAAGAATTCTATTTTTATGCGTGG
>DAOVYZ010000400.1 GCA_030635365.1 Bacteroidales bacterium | reverse complement strand
GATTTATCCATCTTGTTTCGATAGATTCAAATTTCAGCTTCTGAAGTTCTGCTTTTAAATTTTTTGGTGAAATATTTTTAGCTCCTAAGATCCATCCCCATTCTCCGAGAGTTACCACCTGATTGTGCATAGGAATAGTTGTAAATCCTGCTTTTGCCATTGTTATATTAATGCAATTGTATGCGTTTGAAGCAAAGTAAGGGCTTCCGGCTTGGGTGATAATCACACCATATTTTTTCAAATGTTTATAACATTTACTGTAAAACTCATAAGAGTATAATCTGCCTATTTCTATAGATTTAGGATCGGGTAAGTCAATTATAATAACATCATACATTTCACGGGTATTTTCAATATAATTGTAGCCATCGGTATTAATTATATTGACTTTATCATTCTCAAAAGCATTTTTGTTAATCTTTGTAATAATTTCGTTGTTTTTACCCAGATTTGTCATAGCAGGATCTAAATCAACCAAAGTAATTTTTTGTACTTCAGGATATTTAAGTACTTCACGAACAGCACAACCATCTCCACCACCAAGAATAAGAATGTCATACGGTGTTTTTGTCAAGCTTAAAGCCGGATGCACCAATGGTTCGTGATACATTTCCTCATCAAAAGAACTTAATTGCTGATTTCCATTAATAAATAACCAATAATCATTTTTCCATTGAGTAATTACAATTTTCTGATACTTGCTTTGTTCTGTATAAACCACTTTGTCTTTATACTTTTTTTGCTCACCAAATTTAATAATAGGCTGAGCAACAAAGAATCCGGAAATTAAAACTACTGCTAATACACAAGCAACAGATACAATGCGTGTTTTAAGTTTAACTTCAATGTTTTTCCATAGAATAAATAGCAAGCCAACGGCTACAGAAAAATTCACTAATCCAAGAACTATTGGAGTGTAAGTTAATCCAAGATAGGGGAGACCCACAAAAGCAAAGAATACACCTCCTGCAAGACTACCGTAATAGTCGTTTTCTAAAACCGATGATATATTTACCCGGAGGACCTGAAATTCTTGATTTAAACGCATAACAAGAGGAATCTCCATTCCAATCATGAGTCCGATAAGGATGCTTAATCCATAAATTGCCACACCGGTATAAACCGACCATGCGGATATTGTATATGCAGCTAAAGAAGAAAATGCCACGAGGAAGGAAAGTGAGAATTCAATGAAAATAAATTTCTCTAATAAGTTTGTTTTGATACTCCTGCTGATTCGACTACCAAGACCCATTGAGAAAAGCATTATGGACATTATCATAGTCCATTGCAAAACAGAATCGCCTAAAAAATAGGTTGCCAGAGTCGATAGTATATATTCCGCTACTATTCCTGATAAACCTGTGGCAAAAATGGCTATTCTTAATATATTAGATTTGATATTCATTGGTTTCTATGGTAGTCTGTAATATGATTTACAAGAAAGATTATACTGTCATCCTAAACTTTATTCAGGATGACAGTAAGTCTGTTTAAATTATCTTGATTCTTTTCTTTTACCTTTTGTCTTGTATATGACTGATGATTAAGACGAGAGTAACGCAGTATTTGGCGTTTTCTTGCAAAGACTAATTAAATGCACCATGTAATTAGTACAGAGCCGCCTATATAGGCAAAAGCCTCAATAAGGGCAACACCCACATTGGGTTTTTCCTGATTTACAAGTTCATCGGTAATTTTTCTGCCCGGAAGTAAAACCCTGTCTGTTAAAAAGCGAACAACAGGAAGTAATAACAACCCTATGATTAAATCAATACCGATATTGGAAAAAGATTCAGTCCAGCTATGAAAATCACCCGAAACAGCAAAACGAATAAGGTTTGCAATGGCTATTAATATTCCTGCAAATGAAACGCCAACAGCAACATTATCCTTTTCAATTTCATCAAAAACATTGTAAGATAATGTAAGGTTATATATTATTGAAGTAAGGATTAAAGCAACCTGACCTACAGCCCAAAAAATAACTGCTGTTAAAATTCCATGACCAATACTTCCGCTTTCGCCTGATACTGCTCCAAAAATAATTAATCCTGAGGAAATAGCAACAGCGGCCTCAACCACACCTGTTCCTTCGTTTTGGTCTTCGATAATTTCTTTATAAACAGAAAATTTACGAAGAATTACTTTATCGCATATGATTATGGAAAGGTTTAATAATATAATGGAAATACCACCATAGATTCCCATATCAATAAAATCATTCAAAATTCCGTTTGATGGACCAACAATTGAGCTTCCAATTGCAAGGAGTAAACCTGCCAGATAACCCGTATGAGCTATTGAAAATGCAAAATTGTCTTTTTCTACCAGTTCCGATTTTACATTGATTTTTTTATGAATAAGATCGTAAACAAGTTTTCCAATAAAAAACATGACAAAAGCACCGAATACGTAACTAACAGCTTCCGTAACAGTAACAACTATTTCATTTTGTAATAAATCTTCCATTTTTAATTTAATTAAATAATTAATAAATAAATCGATTATTTACCATAGCTCCCACCACGTGAGCGTGTACTTGAGCTGCTGTAACGTGAACTGCTTCGTGTACGCTTTGTTGAGCTACTTCTGCTGACATTACTTCTTACGCGCGATTTAAAATCAGTTGGTTTACTATTCCACTTTGAACTATTGTTAGCTCTTGAATAATCACTATTTGTTCCATACATATTTCTACCATTATAACTCGGACCGTAATAAGATCTTCCGTATCCGTAGTAATTTGAATGGTAGTTATTCCAATATGAATAGCGAACAGGAAACATAGTCATGCGAAACATGCTTGACATAAAAGCATATTTACCATAAAACTCCCAGAAACGATTTCCGTCACGTTCTCTCCATTGACCATATTTTTCGTTTCCTACGTAATTTGTATATCCTGCAGGGGAAACAGCTTTATTAACTTTGCCATTTTTCTTTGATGCAATTTCCATTCCCATATTTTCGATGTTTGCATCAAAGAAAATATTGCTAACTGTTACCCAGTCAGTTTTTTGTACATACACAGAATCATCTCTTTCAATCAGTGCATTATACTTATGTTTGTAATTATCGCTTCCTTCAATATAATCCATATCAAAAAGAATTATTGAGAAGTTTTGCTCATTTGATAAATTCCTGATTAAAATATCAACAGGTGATTTTTCATATTGTACTTTCTGTTCATTCTCGGAACTTTGTTGATATCTTTCATTGTTGTTATTACATCCTCTAAATGAGACGAAAAGGAAAATAACAGCAACAATAACTATAATTACTGTTTTACTGTCTTGCATAATTCTAATTTTGGTTATGTGGGTATATATTAGATATTTCGTATTCTTTAATTATTTTTCCGAATGAGGCATCAAATTTTCTTTCGCCCCATTGTTCAATGCTTAAAACAAATTCTCCACTCTTATCGATATAATCCCAGGAGATAAATTCTATCCAGTTATCTTTATCATTGGTCCAGTCATTAAAATAACCCGGATTTTCATCTTCCAGCATGAATGTTTTTCCCTGAAATTCAATCTTATTTGGAGGTGTTTTGTGTTCAACAATATAGTCTGGTAAATTTTCATCAATATTCACAATGCGTTCTTTTTTGCTAATAGAAATAACAAGTTCATCGTCATTATCAATATTGAGAAAAGCCGTTTCTTTATCGTTTTCTATTTTGAATTCTTTGGTGAAATAGTTATCACCCCAGTCATATTCATATACAGCTTTTACAATCCAGGTAGAAAGATCATAATCAAATACAAAGTTTTTGTCTAAATCGACAACCCGAATATCTGTAGCATCATATGCAGGTTCTTTTTTCTTAAATTTATCAAAAATGCCCATTTGGCTTTATGGATTATTAATTGTGGTATTAATGGAATAACAAAAATAAAGAAAGAAACCTGCAATAAAAATTATTACAGGTTTCTTTCAAAAAATTATTTATTGATATTCATTTTT